>JACDCJ010000139.1:1239-5286 GCA_013817655.1 Actinosomnolentus pattersoniae (SeqCode) | reverse complement strand
ACGGCATCCGCCATCTCGGAGGTGGAGGATGATCCCCCGATGTCTCGGGTTCTTACGGAGCCCTCGGCGAGCACCGCGTCTACCCCGCGCCGAACCGCCTGCGCCGCCGCCGTCTCCCGCAGGTGGGTGAGCATCATGGCGGCGGACAGAATCATGGCCGTCGGGTTCGCGTAGCCCTTTCCCGCGATGTCCGGGGCGCTGCCGTGAACCGGCTCGAATACGGCGTACTCCCAACCAAGGTTCGCACCCGGGACGAGCCCGAGCCCTCCTACGAGCCCGGCACACAGGTCGCTGATGATGTCGCCGTACAGGTTGGGGAGGAGCAGCACGTCGAGGGTCTCGGGCTCGAGCGCCAGGTGCATGGCCATCTCATCCACCTGCAACTCCCGGAACTCGATGTCGGGATAGCCAAAGGCGTCCATGGCCGCGGTAAACAAGAAGATGCCGTCGGAGAACTTCATGATGTTGGCCTTGTGGCCCACTGTGACCATGCGTCGATCGTTCCGCCGGGCGAAGTCGAACGCGAAGCGGACGATCCGGTGGGTTCCCGTAACGCTGATGGGCTTGACCGTTACGCCGGCGTCCTCCGCGATCTCGAAGCCGGACAGCGCTCGCAGCTCAACCCGGAGCCGCTCGAGGGCGGGACTTCCCCGTTCGAATTCGACGCCCGCGTAGAGATCCTCCGTGTTCTCTCTTATCACCACCAGATCGACCGCGCCGTGCCGGGCGGCCACTCCGGGCAGCGAGAGCGCCGGGCGAACCGCGGCGAAGAGGTCCAGCTCCTGCCGAAGGGTCACGTTGACGCTTCGGAAGCCCGTTCCGACCGGGGTCGTGATCGGACCCTTTAGCGCCGTGCGGTTTCGCTCGATGGAGCGCAGGACCCTGTCTGGGAGCGGCGATCCCTCCCGCCCGAGAACTGCGGCCCCTGCCTCCTGGACGTCCCACTCGACTTCCACGCCGGCCGCCTCGACGACCCGTCGGGCGGCCTCCGCGACCTCTGGGCCGATCCCGTCTCCGGGGACGAGGGTCACGTGGTGTGCCACGCACCGAAGCGTACAGGCGCCGCGAGCAGGCGCGGAGAACCGAGACGCCCCCATTTCGAGGAACTGACGGAACCCCACAAACCCTGCCATGCTCTCGCCCGTACATCCGCTGGGATCCGCCCTCGGATCGAGAAAGGAGTGTCTCCCCCATGCTGCGTGCCGTACGAAGGATCACTGCTCCATTGGGACTGGCTCTCGTGCTTGCTCTTGCCTTCCAGGGGCCGGCCCTCGCGGCCACGGTGAACGTTTCGATCCTCGACTTCGCGTTCAGCCCGGCATCGGCGATCGCGAAGCAGGGCGACATGGTCCTGTGGACGAACAACGGGAACGCTCCCCACACCACGACGAGCGACGGATGCGCGGGCACCGCGACGACGGGGGTCGGATTGTGGTGCTCTCGAGTACTGAACGACAACGATACGTTCCCGCAGGTCTTCAGCACGGCGGCGAAGTACCCGTACTTCTGCGACGTCCACCCGGCCATGCAGGGGACCGTTCAGGTAAACATGAAGGCCAACCCGAAGAGCGGCGGGGTGGGGACCACCTTCACGATCATCTGGGCGAAGGGAAGCATCCCGACGGGGTTCAACGCCGACATTCAGATCAAGCGCCCCGGCTCCACGCAGTTCGTGGACTGGATGGTCAACAAGACCGGAACCATGGTGAGCGCCCAGTTCCAGCCGGACACCGGCACGGGGATCTACCAGTTCCGATCCCGTCTCCAGAAGGGGACCGGCGGCGCGAGCGACTACTCGAAGGTGACGAAGATCACCGTCTCCTAGGCCGCCGGGACTCGATCTCGTCTCGGAGCGCCCCCAGGACCTCGACCTCGATGAGGTCCTTGGGGCGTCCCGCGGCGCGCTTCATCCTGATCAGATCGTCGACGGCGGCGACCCGGACGGACCATCCGTTTAGCTCCATGGGGGTGGCGTTGCGATCGAGCTGCTCGAAGCCCGTCACCCCGGCCGGGGTTCCGAGGCAGTCGAGGCTTCCTGCGTCCGTCACGAACGTGAAATGGTCGCCCGCCTTCAGGGTATTGGCATCCAGGACGAACGGGACGGCATCTTCAACGCCCCGGAGACGGGCGTTCAGATCGCGCAGCGCTCTCGCGAGGCGATCGAGGTTCCCTTCGTCTCTCGCGTAACAGATGTCCAGATCGTTCGTCACTGTAGTCGACCCGTGCAGCCGCCCGGCCAGGCCTCCTATGACGACGAAGCGGACCTCGTGCTCGACGAGGGTTCTAAGCGACCGAAGGAAGTCGAAGCGGCTGGGGCTCACCTCTTGCGCGTGTCCAGCAGCCGCTCGAGGCTCTCCGCCTCTTCGGCGGCGCGCTCCAGGCGGGCTCGGGGCCGGAGCTCGAGCAGCTCTCGATACACGGCGCGGTCCAGCCCTCTGCCGGGCCGGGGGACGGCCTCCAGGGTCTCGCCGCACGCCTCGAGGAGCCGGTCGAGCGTGTCGATTCTCGGGATCGCCGTCCCCCCTTCGATCTTCGCGATAGAGGACTGGGCGATGCCGAGCCGGGCCGCCAGCTCTCGCTGCGTGAGACCGGCTCGCCGTCGAGCCTGACGAAGGAGAAGGGCGGCGTTCACCGATGAGATGATACCGAACAAGGTATCAAGCTGACCGAGCGGGGAACCCAGGCTGGTGTTGCAGCTACAGCTTGTGGAACATCACGGCCCGCTTGACCTCTTGGATCGCCCTGGTGACCTTGATGCCCCGGGGGCACGCCTCGGTGCAGTTGAAAGTGGTTCGGCACCGAAAGACCCCGGCTCGGTCGGACAGGATGTCGAGGCGATCCTCCGCGGCGTCGTCGCGTGAGTCGAATATGAACCGGTGGGCGTTCACGATGGCGGCCGGGCCGATGTACTCCCCGTCGCCCCAGAAGATGGGACACGACGTGGTGCAGGCCGCGCACAGGATGCACTTCGTGGTGTCGTCGAAGCGCTCGCGATCCTCCGGCGACTGCAGTCGCTCGCGGCTGCCCGGGTCGGCGTCGTTGATCAGATAGGGCATCATCGCTCGGTAGCCCTCGAAGAAGGGCTCCATGTCGACGATGAGGTCCTTCAGGACCCGAAGCCCTCGGATCGGCTCCACGGTCACCCTGGGCGCGACCTCCCTGACCAGGACCTTGCAGGCCAGGGCGTTCCGGCCGTTGATGAGCATCGCGTCCGAGCCGCAGATGCCGTGCGCGCACGAGCGGCGGAGGGCGAGCGTCCCGTCGTGGTGCCACTTGACCTCGTGCAGCGCGTCAAGCAACCGGTCTGTCGGCTCGACGGTGACCGTGAACTCGTCCCACCACGGATCGTCCGCGACCTCCGGGTTGAACCGGCGGATACGAAGCGTCAGCGGGACCGTGGTCCCGACCTGGGACGAACCGCCCGGCTCGGGGAGGTTCCGGGGGTCCGCCGAGCCGCGTGGCCCCTCCGAGGTGGTTTCCGAGCCCCCCGGTCCGCCGATCTCCCCCTGCGCCATGCTGGCGTCGTCTCCGGACGAAGCGCCGCCACCCCCATGAGCCTTCAAGACGTCGTCCTCCTTCATCAGTACTTGCGTTCCATCGGGATGTACGGGCCGAGCTTGACGTCCTTGTACTCCAGGCGGACCGAGCCGTCCGGTTCCCGGTAGGAGAGCGAATGCCGCAGCCAGGAGTCGTCGTCGCGCAGGGGATGGTCCTCCCGATAGTGGCCGCCGCGGCTCTCGTCTCGCGCGAGCGCGGAGGCGACCAGGGTGTCGGCGACGTCCAGCAGGAAACCCAGCTCCACCGCCTCCATGAGGTCGGTGTTGTAGACGCGGCCCTTGTCCATCACCACGACGCGGCCGTACCGGTCGTGCAGCCCGCCGAGGAGGCCCTGCATCTTCCGGAGACCGTCCTCGCGCCGAACGACTCCGGCCAGGTCGAACATCTCCTCCTGCAACTCCGCGCGGATGTCGGCAACCGAATCCCCACCCGTGCCGCCGAGGAGTCCCTGCAGCAGCTCGACCGTGTGGCGCTCGGGTTGCTCCGGGA
>JACDCJ010000139.1:0-1229 GCA_013817655.1 Actinosomnolentus pattersoniae (SeqCode) | reverse complement strand
AAGCGAGCTCTCGGCCGCGTACCGGGCCATGTCGGCGCCGCCCCGGCGCCCGAAGACGACGATGTCGAGCAGCGAGTTGGTGCCGAGGCGATTGGCGCCGTGAACCGAGACGCAGGCGCACTCACCTGCCGCGTAGAGCCCGGGAATCGGCTTTTCGGCAGGTCCGCCCACCACGCGGCCGTCCACGTCTGTGGGGATGCCTCCCATCCCGTAGTGAGCGGTCGGCTGGATCGGCACCGGCTCGGTCGTGGGCTCGACGCCCAGGTAGATCCGCGCGAACTCGGTGACGTCCGGCAGCTTCTTCTCGATCACCTCCGGGTCGAGATGGCGCACGTCCAGGAAGACGAAGTCCTTCCCGTCGATGCCCCGGCCCTCCTTGATCTCCTGGTAGATGGCGCGGCTCACCATGTCGCGAGGGGCGAGGTCCTTGACGGTCGGCGCGTAGCGCTCCATGAACCGCTCGCCCTCGCTGTTGATGAGGATGCCGCCCTCGCCGCGCACCGCCTCGGAGAGCAGGATCCCCATCTTGTAGATCCCAGTGGGATGGAACTGGAACATCTCCATGTCCTCGAGGGGGATGCCGCGCCTGTAGCACACGCCTAGCCCGTCCCCGGTGAGGGTGTGCGCGTTCGAGGTGACCTTGAAGATCTTCCCGTACCCGCCCGTTGCGAACAGAACCGACTTGGCACGGAACAAGTGGATCTCGGCGTTCGCCAGCTCGTACGCCACCACCCCCGCGCAGCGGCCGTCTTCGGCGAGCAACAGATCGAGGACGTAGAACTCGTTGAAGAACCGAACATCGTTCTTGATGCACTGCTGGTAGAGCGTCTGCAGGATCATGTGGCCGGTCCGGTCTGCCGCGAAGCACGCGCGGCGGACCGCCGCCTCCCCATGGTTCCGCGTGTGGCCTCCGAAGCGTCGCTGATCGATCTTCCCCTCGGGCGTCCGGTTGAACGGGAAGCCCCAGTGCTCCAGCTCGATGATTGCGTCGACGGCTTCGGTGCACATAAGTTGCGCCGCCGGCTGATCGACCAGATAGTCGCCACCCTTGACGGTGTCGAACGCGTGCCACTCCGGATAGTCCTCCTCCACGTTGCCGAGGGCGGCGCAGACTCCGCCCTGCGCGGTCCCGGTGTGGGAGCGTGTGGGATAGAGCTTCGAGATGACAGCCGTGTCCACGCTTCGGGATGCCTCCAGGGCCGCGCGAAGGCCGGCTCCGCCCGCCCCAA
>JACDCJ010000138.1 GCA_013817655.1 Actinosomnolentus pattersoniae (SeqCode) | reverse complement strand
GCTGTCGCCGAAGCTGGAGGAGCATGCAGGAAGCGTGGCCGTTTCGTCCCGCAAGGCGCTCCTCGCGACCCTGGAATACCGGCGGGCCGACGCAACCGACCCGCGCGACGTCGCTGGGGTCGTGAAAGCGTCCGGGGAACCGGTCGTCGCCTACCTCGCCCTGCCACCGTCCGTGTACCCGAAGGCGGTCGAGGCACTCGCGGCCGCGGGACTACCCGAGGGAAGCCGGATAGCCGTGGAGAAGCCCTTCGGGCATGATCTGGCATCGGCTCGTGCGCTGAACGCGTCCCTGCACAGCCACTTCGGAGAGGAAGCCGTCTTCCGCGTGGATCACTTCCTGCACAAGCAGACGGCCCAGAACGTCCTCGGCCTTCGCTTCGCGAACCAGGTCTTCGAGCCGATCTGGAACGCGCGGCACGTCGATCGCGTGGAGATCGTGTTCGAGGAGACGCTCGGGCTCGAGGGCCGCGCCGGCTACTACGACGCGACCGGGGCGCTCAGCGACATGATCCAGAACCACCTCCTGCAACTCCTGGCGCTCATCGCGATGGAGCCGCCGGCGACTCTGGACGAGAGGGATCTGCGCGACCGGAAGTACGAGGTCCTGCGGGCGGTGGGCGGCTTGTCCCCACAGGAGGTCGAGGAGCGGACCATCCGGGCCCGCTACACGGCGGGTCGGGCCGGGGAACGGCCGGTACCGGCGTACTCGGATGAGGAAGGCGTCGAGCCGGCGAGGGGTACCGAGACCTTTGCGCAGGTGAATCTCACGGTCGAGAACTGGCGCTGGGCGGGCGTCCCGTTCCTCCTGCGGACCGGCAAGGCCCTTCGGCAGGACCGGCGCTTCCTCGCAGTCCACTTCAAGCCGGTGCCGCACCTAGCCTTCGGGCAGAGCCAGCATCCGGTTCCCAATGTCCTGCGGCTCGACCTCGGGCCGGACCGGGTCTCGCTCGGGGTGAACGTGAACGGGGAGGGCGATCCCTTCGACCTCGAGCGGGCGGAGCTGGACGCCGACCTGGCCCCTCAGGACCTGCCGGCGTACGCGCGCCTGCTCGTGGACATCCTCGAGGGAGACGCCACCCTCTCGATCAGGAACGACGAGGCCGAGGAGTCCTGGCGCATCGTCGAGCCCATCCTGGAGAGCTGGCGTGCCGGGCGCTCGCCGCTCCTGGAGTACGCGGCGGGATCCCAGGCCCCGCATCGGCCGTGACGGCCCCCGCACGGGGCGTGGTGGAGCGGGTTCGACGCATCGCCGGCGCGCGTCCGGTCTCGTGGGCTCCGGTCGCGGGCGGATACTCACCGGCGGAGCGCTGGCGGGTGGCCTTCGACGACGGGACGAGCGCGTTCGCCAAGGTGGGGACGAACGAGTCCACGGCGGAGTTCCTCCGCGTCGAGCACAACGTGTATGCGAACCTCACCGGGAGCTTCCTGGCCGCGTTCCTGGGATGGGATGACGATGCCGGAGGGGAGCGGCCGATCCTGCTGCTCGAGGATCTGAGCGGTGCGGACTGGCCGCCGCCCTGGTCTGCCGAGCGGATCGAGCGCGTGCAGGAGGCCCTCGCCGGCGTGGGGGCGTCGGAGCCGCCTCCCGGCCTGCCGAGCCTCGAGAGCCTGCGGGAGGAGTTGTCGGGGTGGGCTCGTGTCGCCGCCGACCCGCGACCGTTCCTGACACTCGGCCTCTGCACTTCCGCCTGGCTCGATACCGCCCTGAAGGTCCTCGTCGAGGCGGAGGCCGCCGCCGAACTGGGGGGAGAGCAGTTACTCCACCTCGACGTTCGAAGCGACAACGTGTGCTTCGCGGGCGGCCGGACGATCCTGGTCGACTGGAACTGGGCGTGCGTCGGAAACGCCACCCTCGACATCGCCGGCTGGCTGCCGAGCCTGGAGGCCGAGGGCGGACCGCAACCCGAGGAGATCCTCCCCGGCGAGCCGTCGCTCGCCGCGATCATCAGCGGGTACTTCGCCTCCCACGCCGGGTTGCCTCCGGGCGCCAGCGGGATCCGCGATCTGTCGGCGGCCGAGCGAGTCAGAGGTGTGCAGCTCAACCAGCTTCGGTCCGCGTTGCCCTGGGCTGCCCGAGCTCTATCGCTGCCGATGCCCGCGTCCTGAACGCCCTAGTCCGGGATCGGGACGCCCGGCAGGTGGGCCAGTCCGGCCACGACGTCCTCCTCCCTGTACTCCACCTCGGGCAAGCGGCCGTGCAGGTAGTCGTCGTAGGCCCCCATGTCGAAGTGGCCGTGGCCGGAGAGCCCGATCAGGATGACCTTCTTCTCGCCCGCCTCGCGGGCAACGATCGCCTCGTCGATGGCGGCGCGGATGGCGTGCGTCGGCTCGGGCCCGGGGATGATGCCCTGGGTGCGGGCGAACTGCACGCCCGCCTCGAACGCCTGGTTCTGCGTGTAGGCCCTCGCCTCCATCAGGCCGTGCTTCACGAGAGCGGAGAGCGAGGGCGCGTCGCCGTGGTAGCGGAGGCCGCCGGCGTGCACCGGCGCCGGCACGAACGTATGGCCGAGCGTGTACATCGGGACCAGCGGGGTCATCTCCCCGGTGTCGCCGAAGTCGTACGCGTACTCTCCCCGAGTGAGGGTGGGACAGGCGGCCGGCTCGGTGGCGATGAAGCGGGCGTCGAGCGTGCCGGCGACCTTGTCCGCCATGAACGGATAGGAGAGGCCGGCGTAGTTCGAGCCGCCCCCGACGCAGCCGATCACGAAGTCGGGCTGCTCCCCGGCCATCTCCATCTGCTTCTTCGCCTCCAGCCCGACCACCGTCTGGTGCAGCAGGACGTGGTTCAGCACGCTGCCGAGCGAGTAGCTCGTGTCCTCGTTCGTCGCCGCGACCTCGACCGCCTCGCTGATGGCGATCCCCAGGGACCCGGTGGAGTCCGGCGTCTCGTCCAGGATCCGCTTGCCCGCTCCCGTCGTCGGGCTGGGTGAGGGCCTCACCTCGGCGCCCATCGTCTCGATGAAGATTCGCCGGTAGGGCTTCTGCTCGAACGACGCCCGGACCATGAAGACCAGGCAGTCCAGGCCGAAGAACTGACACGCCATCGAGAGGGCCGAGCCCCACTGGCCGGCGCCCGTCTCGGTGGTGAGCCGCCTGATCCCGGCTTCCTTGTTGTAGTAAGCCTGCGCCACCGCCGTGTTCGGCTTGTGGGACCCGGCCGGCGAGGTGCCCTCGTACTTGAAGTAGATGTGTGCGGGCGTCTGGAGTGCCTGCTCGAGGCGACGGGCCCGGTACAGGGGACTGGGCCTCCAGAGCCGGTAGATGTCCAGCACGGGTCCGGGGATGTCGATCCACCGCTCCGTGGAGACCTCCTGCATGATGAGGCTCTCCGGGAAGAGCGGCGCGAGGTCTGCCGGCCCGATCGGCTGCTTCGTGCCCGGATGAAGTGGCGGGAGAGGCGCGAACGGAAGGTCCGGCAGCAGGTTGTACCAGGCCGTCGGCAGGTCGTCTTCCTGAAGGTTGAATTGCAGCGGCTCGGTCATGGGAGGCTCCTTCCCGTTCCGGGATCGGGGGCGTCATTGTAGGAGAACGACCACCGTAGGCGCGGATGGCCCTTTTCGGCGCGACCCGCTACGCTGCGCCGGGTCCAGCGCCCCGAACCAAGGAGCTCTCACGATGAAGCCGCGTCGCGCCACGGGTGTCGCCCTGCTCGCCCTCGTCTCGTGGTTGCTCGCGGTCCCTGGCGCGCCGGCGGTAGCTTCCGACGCTCCCTCGGCCTTCGGGCGGGCGCGGGGGGTGCAGGAGATCAGCGAGCAGGGGGTCCCGCCGGCCCCGGGCTCCGAACCCGACACCGAGGTCGAGCCCGACATCGCGGTCGATCCGAACGACCCGAACATCGTGGTGGCCGTCGTGCAGCAGGGGCGGTATCCGAGCGGCGGCGGCTCGGTCGGGCCGGGGTTCGCCACATCGCACGACGGGGGACGCCGGTGGGTGGAGGGCAACCTTCCGGGCCTGACGGAGGCGACCGGGGGGGAGTTCGACCGCGCGACCGATCCCGCCGTCGCCTTCGGACCCGACGGCTCGGTCTATGCGAACACCCTGCCGTTCAACGACGGGAACTGCCGGAACGGGATCGCGGTCCAGCGCTCCGACGACGGCGGTCTCACTTGGGGCGACCCCGTCCTCGCCCAGGACGATCTCTCGTGCAGTTTCTTCAACGACAAGAACTGGATCGCCGTGGACACGTTTCCCGGGAGCCCCCATTTCGGGCGCGTCTACACGGCCTGGTACCGGTCGGGGCCGATAGTGCTTAGGTACTCCGACGACCGGGGGGAGACGTGGGGCCCCCTTCGCACCGTCTCCTCCAGCGGCACCGGCGCCATCCCGGTGGTCCAGCCGGGCGGCGATCTCACGGTCGTCTACGACGCGTTCGGGGCGATGCGATCGGTGACGTCACACGACGGCGGGAACACCTTCGACCCCGCCGTGACCATAAACACGTTCCAGGGCCACGACCCGCCAGACATGCGGACCGGCGCGCTGCCTGCCGCGGCGATCGACCGCACCACGGGTGTGCTGTATGCGGTCTGGCAGGACGGCCGGTTCCGGAGCGACGGCCTGAACGACACCGTTATCAGCACTTCCTCGAACGGGGGGAGGTCCTGGAGCCCGCTCGTTCGCGTGAACCCCGATCCGGGAAACAGCGAGCTCGACCACTTCACTCCCGACGTCGCGGCGCTGGACGGCTTCGTCCACGTGACGTACCGGACGCGGGACAACGAGGGCGGCCCATCCAAGTTCGTCGGCGAGCGCTACATCCACTCGGAGGACGGGGGAGCGACGTTCGAGGGAGAGCTCGTCCTCGGCCCGCCGACGAACCTCGACTACGCGGCGGAGGCCGGCGGGAAGTTCCTCGGCGACTACATGGGCGTAACGACGTCCGGCCGCGCGGCCCACGCCGTGTGGAACGTGGCGTCGAGGCCGCCCCAGCCCGGGGCCGAGTACCACCAGACCACGTGGAGCGCGGTCATCCGGCAGTAGGGACCGGCGCCAGTCCTCAGCGCAGAAGTGCCTGGAGGTCGGCGGCTCCGACGCCCTGGAGCTGATCGAAGGTGCACTGACGGGCGGGCTTGTCGGGACGCCACCGGACGAACCGCGCGCCGTGCCGGATCCGGTGCCCGGTCACCTGGTCGAAGGCGACCTCGCACACCAGTTCCGGGCGAAGCTGCTCGTAGGACAGGTCCTTCTCCCGGTTCCAGCGGCTGACGGCGTTCTGTCCCGGCGGCGGCTCGGCCGACCTCCCGGACCGATGGGGCTTCAGGACGGCTACGAGCTCCCTCCGGGCCGCCTGGGTGAATCCCGACGTGAAGCCGACC
>JACDCJ010000137.1 GCA_013817655.1 Actinosomnolentus pattersoniae (SeqCode) | reverse complement strand
CTCTCGGTTCCAGCGGCTGACGGCGTTCTGTCCCGGCGGCGGCTCGGCCGACCTCCCGGACCGATGGGGCTTCAGGACGGCTACGAGCTCCCTCCGGGCCGCCTGGGTGAATCCCGACGTGAAGCCGACCTGCCACACCTGACCATCCGGATCGTAGAGGCCGAGGAGCAGCGAGCCTATCGCCGTGCCCTCCTGGTCCTTCGCCCAGCGAAAGCCGATTACAACGCAATCGGCCGTCCGCTCGCGCTTCACCTTGCGCATCTCCCGCTCGCCGGGGCGATACGGCGCGTCGAGGCGCTTGGCCACCACCCCGTCCAGCCCCGCCACGACGAAGTCCTCGAGCCAGCCCTCCGCAACCGAGCGATCGTCGGTGCACGGGCTGAGGTGAAGGGGCGGGGTCGTGGGGTTCATCACCTCCTCGAGTGCGGCTCGCCGTTCGGCGAGCGGGCGAGATCGGAGATCCTGATCCCCGAGGGCGAGGAGATCGAAGGCGATGAAGGAGGCCGGCGTCTCGCGGCGAAGCCGCGCCACCCGGGACGCCGCCGGATGGATCCGCTGGAGCAGCGCGTCGAAGTCCAGCCCCGCTCCTTCGGGAGTGAAGACGACGATCTCACCGTCGACGACCGTGCGCTCGACGGGCAGGGTCAGCACGGCCTCCGCGATCTCGGGGAAGTACCGGACGAAGGGAAGCTCCTTGCGGCTGGAGATGTACACATCTTCGCCGTCGCGAAAGCAGACCGCCCGGAAGCCGTCCCACTTCGGCTCGTACTGCCAACCGTCGCCCGTGGGAATGGCCGGGACGGTCTTCGCCTCCATGGGAGCGATCGGCGGCCGGAAGGGGAGGCTCACGAAGGATTCCTCATAGCCAGGGCATGCTACCCTGGCTTGTCTCGGAACCGGTGGTCGTTCGGATTCTCTTCCGGTCGGTGTGTTCCTTAGGTGCGCTCGGTCCGAGGATCGCGTTGGCGAGGAGTGGGTTTGGAAGAACAGATTGGCAAGACCGTCTGGCGGGGTAAGGTCGGCGACGTGCCACTTCGAGTGGACATGCTCCCCTCGGGCCGCATCGCCGCATCGTGGTCAGTGCGGGGAAGCGAACGCAGGGCGGTCGTGGACACCATCCACCAGCTCGAGCAGCGCGTCCTGTTCCAGCTGATGCTGGGGGCGGGTCCGGCCGAGGACGCGGTCGCGAAGGAAGTGATCGCGGCCATCCAGCAAGGACAGCAGGGCCTTCCTGATCCAACGCAGGCCCCGCCGCCCGTGAAACGCAAGAAGCGCTCGGCCCGCCGGGGCCCGCCGCGGTCGCGCCGCCGCCGCTAATCGTTCGCCCGGGCGTCCCTGAACCCCACCCGGATGTGCGAGCCATCGCAGAAGGGCTTGTTCCCTGAAGCGCCGCAACGGCACAGGGTGACCCGGTTGCGGACCTCGTAGCGGAATCCCCCTGCCGCCTCGATCGGGATGCCCCCGCGCACCCAAAGGGGACCGTCCTTCGTCACGGCGATCTCCGGAGAGAGTTCCTCTTCCACAGGCATCGGGCTCCCGACGAGGCGATACTCGAGGCGGCCAGAGGGACACCGGGCAACCATCTCGGTGAGGATCAGACGGCGCTCCGGATCCTCGGTCTGCATCGCGAGCGTCCATGCGCTGTCTTTTCCCACGCTGCAGAAGCGGGCTCCGGAGCACAGGGACCGGTCATCGGTGAGGACCACCGGCCCGGAGCCGAACTCCCTCCGGCGCTCCGCCGAAGGGCGACGGTCGGCCACCTCGGAATCGCTCCAGGCATCGCGCGATTCGCTGCCATCGCAGAAGGGCTGAGTCGCGGACCGCCCGCACCGGCACAGGTCGTAGACGGCCGGGTGGTCGATCTCGGGGCCGCGTTCCCAGGCGACGGGATCCCCCTCCGCATTCACTACCGGTCGCATCCGGACTAGTGGAGCCTCGGTGACGTGGTACGGACCGCCGGGCAGCACCTCTATCCGCGATTGAGCCTCCTCCGGCTTCGCAGCCGCCGGGGGCGGACTCGCCGATCGAGGGGGGCGGCTAGACGTAGCCACGGAGCCGGGCGGCTCGCTCCACCTTCTCGACCGCGATCGCAAAGGCCGCGAGCCGGAGCGAGATGCCGTCGACCGTCGCTCTAGCGTGGACGTTCTTCCACGCTCGCGACATGGTCTTGGCGAGCTCCTCGTTCACGTGGTCCTCATCCCAGCGGAACTGCTGGATGTTCTGGACCCACTCGAAGTAGGAGACCGTGACGCCACCGGCGTTCGCGAGGATGTCCGGGATTATCGTCACTCCCCGGTCCTGCAAGACGGCGTCGGCGGCGGGGGTGACCGGGTGGTTCGCGGCCTCCACTATGACCCGGGCGCGAACACGGCCAACGTTCGACCCGCTGATCACGCGGTCGAGCGCGGCGGGAACGAGCACGTCGACGTCGAGCTCGAGCAGGTCCTCGTTCGAGATGGATTCCGTCCCGGGGGCGTCCACCACGGAGCGCGTGTCGCGGACGTGGTCGTACACGGCCTGCACGTCCAGGCCCTCATCACGACGAACGCCGCCGCGCACATCCGACACCGCGACGACCTTGCATCCGAGCTCTCCGATTATGCGAGCGGTCCAGGACCCCACGTTCCCGAAGCCCTGGATGGCGACCGTCGCTCCCTGCAGGCCGATGCCGAGGTCGTTCGCCGCCTCGCGCAGGCAGTACACGACCCCCCGCCCCGTCGCCGCGTCTCGTCCGAGGGAGCCGCCCAGCTCGACGGGCTTTCCCGTGACGATGGCCGGCGTGTAGCCGTAGCGAGACGAGTAGGCGTCCATCATCCACGCCATCGTCTGGGCGTCGGTGTTCATGTCCGGCGCCGGAACGTCGCGGTTGACTCCGAGGACGTAGCTGATCATGCCGGTGAACCGCCGGGTGAGCCGCTCCTTCTCGCCAAGGCTCATCGCGCCGGGATCGCAGCGGACGCCGCCCTTCGCTCCCCCGTAGGGGATGTCGACCACGGCCGTCTTCCAGGTCATGAGGGCGGCGAGCGCCCGAACCTCGTCCAGGTCCGCGTCGGGGTGGTACCGGATCCCTCCCTTGTAGGGTCCGCGGGCGCCGTTGTGCTGGACCCGATACCCCGTGAACACCTGGAGGCGGCCGTCGTCCATGCGGATCGGGACCTGCACGGAGAGCTCGCGGTAGGAACTTCGGAGGACCTCGCGCATCTCGGGGGCGAGGTCGATGTGCGCCGCCGCCTGGTCGAAGAAGAAGCTGACCGCCGCGAACGGGCTCATCTCCGGGATGTCGTGGCCGGTCGACCCCGAGGGGGATGGGCCCTCTCGCACGCCGGTCCCCGCGGCGGGTTGGGACTCGGAGGTCACCTTCGTGCCCGTCTCTTCGGTCGCCATGGGGGGGCTCCTTCTCGGGTTCGGGGAGAGCGACTGGGCGTGGCTGGGGCGAATCCTACGCTTCCGGGGGAAGGGCGGCCGGGCCGGCGACCCAGGTCCCGTGGCGGCGCGGCTCAAGCACGAGCGGCGGACCGGCGACCGAACGCGTATCCGATGACGTACCCGGCGGCACCCACGGCGGCGGCGCCGCCTCCGGCCGCCGAGGCGATGAGCGTGCGGCGGCGCGCGATCCGGAAGTCCTGCACGATCCACCCGCGCTTCCTGGCGACGATCAGGAGCTTGCGATCCGGGTTCATCGCTACCGGGGTACCCACGAGCTCGAGCATTGGGAGGTCGTTGATGCTGTCCGAATAGGCGAACGACCGGTTGAGGTCAACTCCTCGCTCCTTCGCCAGCTCCGCGACGCGCCGGGCCTTTTCGGCGCCGTGGGCGAGCGGACCGTCGAGCTCCCCCGTGTACCGCCCGTCGACGACCTCGGCCCTGGTGCCGATCACCCCGTCGATGCCCAGCGCGTCGGCCAGGAGGGCCAGATAGTCCTCGGGGGACGAGGAGCAGATGTACACCTCACGACCGGCCAGCTTGTGGCGGGACAGCAGCTCGACCGCCTGCGGGTACAGCCTCGGGAGGAGCTCCTCTCTCGCGACCGCCCTTCCCACGGCGACAACCTCGCTCGTCCGCCGTCCGCGGATGGCCTCCAAGGAGGCGGCCCGCGTCCGCTCCATGGCGCCCTCGGCCTCCCGCCCGACGGCTCGGTACCGGAGCTGGTCCACCCCGAGCCGGGCGATGTCGCGCAGGCCGAAGAACCCCTGCCGATGCATCTCGCGAGCCAGCGGAAAGAGGCTGGAGCCCGGCAGCAGCGTCTTGTCGAGGTCGAAGAAAGCGGCTTCCACGTCGAGGAGGAGTCTATCGATCGAGCCAGCCGCCAGGGGCGCCGCGGCGAGCCGCAACCAGCCCGGCCAGTATGGAGAGTGAGATCTCCTCGGCCGTCCGAGCACCGATGTCGAGCCCGACAGGCGTGCGGACCCGCAAGAGGTCCTGGTCGGAGAACCCCTGATCTCGGAGGCTCTGGAGGTGGCGGCCGACGTGGCGCGCGCTGCCCATCACGCCGATGAAACGAACCGGCGAGCGGAGCAAGGCCGCCAAGGAGCCGGCGAGGGCGGGAGCCTCGTGGTCGGTGTGGACGGCCATCGCATCGCCTTCGAGCGCGAGGCCGTCCATGCCCGTTCGCACCACCGCCGCCGCGCGGTGCTCGGCCGTGACCCGCTCCGCGCGGTCCTCGACGAGGACGGGATCGAAACCGAGCTGCCGCGACCACCGAACCACGTGCAGCGCGACCGGCGTCGCCGAGAAGACCACGAGGAGCGGCGCTTGCAGGAACGGTTCGAGGAACACTTCGATGGTGCCCAGGTCGTGGTGGTACGTCCGAGTGACCGGTGCCCCTCCCTGCAGGACGTCCGAGGCGTCGGCCACGGCGGCGTCGTCGAACTCGGCGCAGCCGAGGGTTCCCGCAAGTGCGCTCTCAGGTCCCAGGAGAACTTTCTGGCCCAGGCGGCACGGGGGGTTCCCCTTCACCCCGACCGCGGTTCCCAGCACGACGGGCTCGCCGGCCGCCCGGCGAGCGACGAGCTGGTCCTCGACCGTTGCCGAGGCGCGATCTTCCTCGCCGCCCGGCGAGTCTGCACCGGTGGCGGACTTTGACCCCGCCGGGCCGTGGACCGTCCCGCCGCCGAGCAACTCGAGGGCATGGGGAAGGACCGGCAGGATCGACGAGAGGCTCTCCCTCGCCCCGCGTTCGCTCCCGGGGAGGTTGACGATCAGGGTGCACCCCAGGCTTCCCACGAGGCCCCTGGACAGCGCGGCCATGGGCGTCGAGACCCTGCCCGCAGCGCGCATATCCTCCGCGAGGCCGGGTGCCTCACGGTCGATCACGGCTCG
>JACDCJ010000136.1 GCA_013817655.1 Actinosomnolentus pattersoniae (SeqCode) | reverse complement strand
CCCTCGAGCTACACCAGGACGGCCCGGACGGGCTCAACCACGATTGACGGTGTCGCGGACCCCGCCCGCGTCTACCGATCCTTCTTCGACGGGGCGACGATCGTGCTGCAGGGCCTCCAGCGCTTCTGGCCGCCCCTGACGCGATTCTGCAGGGAGCTGGACGACGCTCTGGGTCACCCCACGCAGGTCAACGCCTACGTCACCCCGCCCGGCGCGCGCGGGCTCGGCGTCCACTCGGACTCCCACGACGTCCTCGTCCTGCAGTTATTCGGCTCGAAGCGCTGGGCAGTGGGCGAGCCCTCATCGGCATGGGAGCTTCGGCCCGGGGACACGCTGTACATGCCGGAGGGAACCCCACATTCGGCGTCCGCTCAGGAGACCATGTCCGGCCACCTCACGGTCGGCATCCTCACGACCAGATGGTCGCGGGTGCTCCGGGCGGCCCTCGAGCTCCTAGAGCGCGACCCGCGGTTCGGCGAACGCCTTCCGGTCGCCTACCACCGCGACCCGGAGGGGTTCGGGGCAGCGGTCAAGCTCCGGCTCGGCGAGATCGAGCGCCTGATGGCGGACCTCGACCCGGCCGAGGTCGCCGAGGCCGTCACCAGGGGATTCCTCACCTCCCGTCAGTCCTTGCTTCGCGGCGCCCTTCACGATCTGGCCGCGCTCGAGGGCTTGCGCGACGAGTCGGTGCTCCGACGTCGCCCGGGGGCCGTGTGCCATGTGGCCCACCGGCTCGACCGCCTCGCCGTCTTTCTCGGCGATCGGGAGCTCCGCATGCCGCCTCACCTTGAGCCCGCGATGCGATTCGTCGAGGGACGAGAGGCGCTTCGGGTGAGGGAGCTCCCCGGCCTCCTGGACGAGGGCGACCGGTTGGTGTTGGCCCGGCGGCTGGTGCGCGAGGGCTTGCTCGAGGTCGCGGTTGCGAACGCCTGAGGGGCCGCGGTGCTCTTCCATCTCGGCATCGCTCGATGAGGACATCATCGGCACGGCCTCGACCGTACGCGCCTGGATCATGCTGGAGCTTTCCGGGCCGTGGGGATACGACGCCCTGGTGGACAACCGGATGCCTCCGGAGCTCTCCCTGGCCCTTCGGGCGAAAGCACGGGCGGCGAACGCGCGACTGGTCCTCCTGCGGCGCCCCGGGCGGCAGGAGTCCGGAGGGGGAGTTTGCTACCTGGCCCACACTGGGCCCCGGCGATCGTGGCTCGAGCGGCTGCGCCTCGCGTCCCCGGAAGACCTTCTCGACGTGGACCTGACACGCTTCGACGAAGGCGAGCCAGCCCAAGCGGGATGGATCGATCGTCGCCCTCTCTACCTCGTCTGCACCAACGGGCGCCGGGATCCCTGCTGCGCGGAAAGGGGCAGGCAGGTCGCGGCGAGGCTGGCCGAGGCCCTCGGCGACCGGGTGTGGGAGTGCACGCACATCGGTGGCGATCGGTTCGCCGCCAACATCGTCTGCTTCCCGGACGGCATCTACTTCGGACGCGTGGCGCCCGACGGGGCACTGGACATCGCTCGCGGCTACGAGGATGGCCTGATCGACCTCGACCACTATCGCGGGCGCTCCGCCTACGGCTTCGCCACACAGGCGGCCGAGACCTTCCTGAGGAGGCGACACGGGCTTCGCCGCGTGAACGACCTGAAGCTCGTGGGCAGCCGGTCCGGTCGCGATGGAGCGGTGAAGGTGGCCTTCGCGGGGCCATCGGGAGAGCGCCTTCAGATCGCCGTCCGCGCGTCCAGGGCTCCCGGCGGCCGGCGGCTCACGTGCCACTCGCTGGACGAGTCCAATCCACCCGAGTACGCGGCGATCTACGGGAGCTAGCGTTGACAGGCAGCCTCCCCCGGGGCGCGGAACCCTTCTCTCCCTTCTCTATGCGAGGAGCTCCTGAAACCTTCGGAGGTCCACGTTCCCGCCGGAGAGGATCGCTCCCACTCTGCGCCCGGACACGTCAAGCTTCTCCGCAAGTAGCGCCGCGACTGCGACCGCCCCGCTCGGCTCGACGACGATCTTCATGCGCTCGAAGAGGAAGGCCATGGCCCCGACGATCTCTTCGTCCGTGACCGTCACGATGCCATCGACCAGCCGCCGGTTCACCTCGAAGGTCATCTCGCCGGGCGTGGCGACCTGGAGGCCATCCGCGATGGTCCGCGGAACGGGGATTGCGGCCCGCTCCCCTCGCTCGAGCGACCGCCGCGTGTCGTCCCCGCTCGCGGGCTCCACGCCCACCACACGGATCCTGGGAAGCAGACTCTTCGCCGCTGTCGCGCATCCGGCGATGAGCCCGCCGCCGCCGACCGGAACAACGAGGTCGTCGAGGTCACCGATATGCTCGACGAGCTCGAGGCCCACGGTGCCCTGTCCGGCCATCACGTGCGCATCGTCGTACGGGGGAACGAGCACGAGTTCCCGCTCCTCCGCCAGCCCCGATGCCAGCGTCTCCCGTTCCTCCCCGTAGCGGTCGTACTCGATCACCTCCGCGCCGTACGATCGCGTCGCGGCCACCTTCCCGGCGGGCGCGTCCCGGGGCATCAGGATCACGGCCTTCGAGCCGAGCAGGGATGCGGCCAGCGCCACCGCCTGCGCGTGGTTGCCGGACGAGTACGCAACGACCCCCCGAGACCGCTGCCGCGCGGAGAGAGACGAGATGCGCGAGTACGCGCCCCGGAACTTGAACGAGCCGCTTCTCTGGAAGAGCTCCGCCTTGAGGAAGAGCTCAGCTCCCGTGCGCCGGTCGAGGGTCCGGGACGTGAGCACGGGGGTGGCGCCGGCCACGCTCCGGAGCGAATCGGCAGCCCGGCGGACGTCCGCGATGGAGATCACGGTCGCCTGCAGGCAGTTGGCCAGACGGTGGGCACCCCGGTCAGCCCGTGAGCTGTGCCACGAGTTCATCGGGGTCAGTGACCGGGCGGCCGCACACGAAACGCTCACAGACATAGGCCGTCGCTCGACCGTCCATCGGCCGGCGGTCGCGCAGGAGGCCGATGGATGAAGTGGCCGGGCTCTCCGCTGGCGCGGCCGCCAGTACGGAGTTCGGTAGGAATCGTCGGTGGACCGCTTCCACGAGGCGGCGTGTGGCCTCGTCGCCGGGGTCTCCGACGATCGCCACCTCCCGAACGGGCGACAGATAGAGATCAAGCGCGCAAAGGGCGTGGCCGAACCCCGAGGGTGCGCGAATCATGTGGTCGCGGACGAGTCGCAGGGCCGACACCCCCGCCTCCTCGTACCGGGCCTCCCCGGTCATCAGCGCGAGCCGCTGCAGCACCTCGGCGGCCACCGAATTGCCCGACGGGACGGCGTTGTCGAAGAGCTCCTTGGGGCGAACGACGAGCGCCTCGGCGTCGCTCGCGGTCTGGAAGAAGCCCCCGCCGTCCGGGTCGCGAAACAGGCTCATGAGGTCGTCGGCGAGATTCCGGGCCTGGGTGAAGAAACGAAGGTCGAAGGTCGTCTCGTACAGGGTGAGCAGCGCCTGCGCGAGCAGGGCGTAGTCGTCCAGGAACGCCGGACCGCCCCCCTTTCCCTCACGCCACGAGCGCAGCAGCCGGCCGTCTGGGCCGACGAGGTGCTCGAGGACGAAGGAAGCCGCGCGGGCGGCTGCGTCGACGTACCGGGCATCCTGGAAGACGCGGCCAGCTTCGGCGAAGGCGGCGATCGCGAGACCGTTCCAGGCGGTGAGCACCTTGTCGTCCGTCCCCGGGCGCGGGCGGGCCTCGCGGACGTCGAACAGTGCGCGGCGAGTGCCATCGACGTGGGCGGCCAGCGCCGATGGGTCCAAGCCGAACCTGGCGGCGACGCGCGACATGGGAAGCGGCGTCCACAGGACGTTGGTGCCCTCCCAGTTGCCATCCGGCGTCGCGCCGAAGTACGTCGCCACCGCCGCGCCGGCCGTCCGATCACCGGACGCTCGGGCCGCCACGGCGATCAGCTCCTCGTTCGACCAGACGAAGAACCTGCCCTCTTCCCCCTCGGAGTCGGCATCCTGAGATGAGAAGAACCCACCACCAGGGGCGCGCATCTCTCGGAGGAGGTAATCGAGGGTGTCCTCGGCGACCCGCCGGTATTCGTCCCGCCCGCTCACCTGCCAGGCCCGCGCGTACAGGCGAGCGAGCTGAGCATTGTCGTAGAGCATCTTCTCGAAGTGCGGAACGTGCCAGGTTCCGTCCACCGAGTAACGGTGGAACCCTCCACCGACCTGGTCGCGCACGCCTCCGGAAGCCATCCGGTCCAGCGTGTGAGTGACCATGTCCAACGACGAGGCGAGACCACGCAGGTGGGCGCGGAGGAGGAACTCCAGCGTCATGGGTTGGGGGAACTTCGGGGCCCGCCCGAACCCCCCCCACTCGGCGTCGAACGCCCGGCGAAGGGCGGCGTGGCCCTCGCGGAGCACGTCCTCCGTGAGGGGGTCGCTCGACTCGCGCAGTCGCGCATTGGCCTCGAGGCTTCGAACGATCCTCCGGCCCTGCTCGAGGACGTCGGCGCGGCGGGCTTGCCAGGCCTCGACGATCCCCTCGAGCACCCGGCGGAACGAGGGCAGCCCGTGACGGTCTTCCTTCGGGAAGTACGTCCCGGCGTAGAACGGCGTGCCGTCGGGCGTCAGGAACGCAGTGAGTGGCCAGCCTCCCGACCCGGTCATCGCCTGCACTGCGTCCATGTAGATCGAGTCGATGTCCGGGCGCTCCTCCCGATCGACCTTGATGCACACGAAGCGCTCGTTCATGAAGAGCGCCGTCTCCTCGTCTTCGAACGACTCGTGAGCCATCACGTGACACCAGTGGCAGGCGGCGTATCCGATCGATAGCAGGATCGGCCTGTCCTCCCGCCGGGCGCGTCCGAGGGCTTCCTCGCCCCACTCGTACCAGTCGACGGGATTGGAGGCGTGCTGCAGCAGGTAGGGGCTCGTGGCCCGAGCCAGCCTGTTGAGCGCTCGATCCGCGGCCATGCCACCACGATACCCACGGCCCGGGGTTGTGGCGCGGGGGAGCCAACGTCGCTCCGGGATGTCGTCCGATGGCTGTGTCATACCCCGGGTGTAGCATCCGAACGTATGTTCGATAGCGACACGCGATGAGCGAACTTCGATCCGCCGTCGAGATGCTGCGGTCCGAGACTCTCTCAGAGCTGCCCGATGCCCGCATAGAGGAGGACTTCTCCGAGCTCCAGAGGGCTTCGGAGATGCTCGAGGTCGAGCGCCTGAGGCGCCTGGCGGAGATAGAGCGGCGCCGGGTGTTCGCACGAGATGGCCATCTGTCGGCGGCGGCCTGGCTCGCTAGCACGTACAGGGTGGGGTGGGGAAGCGCTAGAGAGCAGGTGCGCATAGCCCGAGCC
>JACDCJ010000135.1 GCA_013817655.1 Actinosomnolentus pattersoniae (SeqCode) | reverse complement strand
GGGCGGCGCTCACGGTCACAACAACCACGGCCGCGATGGCCAGCGCCAAGTCAGGGGGCTCATCCGTGGCCGCGAACACGATCGCAGTAGCGGGGTAGAACCCATGGGACAGGGGCAACGCTAAGTACTACTCAACGATGGGGGGGCGGCCGGCGCAAAATGAACATCCTGGTCTTGGCCGACACTCACATCCCAGACTTCGCGAAGGCGCTGCCGGCTGCCATGTATGGCGCCCTGCGCCGGGTCGATCTCATACTGCACGCCGGCGACGTCACCTGCGTCGAGGTCCTGGAAGAGCTGTCGTCCTTCGCTCCGGTCCAAGCGGCCCTGGGGAACAACGACGGGCCTTCCGTTCGAGCCTGGGGGGCGCGGGAGGAGGTCGAGCTCGAACTCAACGGAACCGTGGTGAGCATGGTCCACGACGCCGGCCCCCGCCGTGGGCGAGAAGGCCGCATGCGGCGCCGGTTCCCCCGCGCCGACCTGCTGGTTTTCGGCCACTCCCACATCCCGATCGACTCGCTGGCGGAGGGCGTCCGCCTCTTCAATCCGGGGAGCCCGACCTGGAAGCGCCGACAGCCGGCTCCGACCTATGGCCTGATCACCATCGGCCCCGGTCGCGTCCACACCCAGATCATGGAGCTGCCCGCCTGACGGCACGTGCGCCCGCCGATCGAGCTCAGGAAACGACGTCCTTTCGCCCGAAGACGACGAGCGCCGCGCCGAGGAACAGCAGCGCATAAACCGCGTCCAGCGCCAGGCCGTCGAGGATGTTGCTCCATTCCACCGGGGATCGGAAGAGGTCTGAGAACGCGAGCCAGCCGTGGCTGAGCAGGTAGGGATGGATGGCGCGAACGCCCGAGAGACTGTCCAGGATCTGGCTAACGATGGCAAAGAACACCGTCGCCACCGTCGCACCGGGCGCCGATGCCGTGAGCGTGGAGATGAACACGCCGATGGCCGCGAGCCCCGCCATGGCCGCGATCACGTAGGCAGCCGAACCCACGATGCGAAGGAGGGCCGTCCCGGTCTCCACGGTGGAGCCCGACAGCGTCGGAAGCGGCCCGTACCCGAAGGCGAGGCCTCCCGAAAGGAGCCCGATCAGCATCACCCACACCACCGCCGCCGCGAGCTGGGTCATGACGGCCGCGTACTTCGCGAGCACCAGACGGACGCGGCCGACGGGCCGAACCAGCAGGTAACGGAGGGTCCCCGCCGAGGCCTCTCCTGCGATGGACTCCCCGGAGAGCAGGCCCGTGCCCAGGGGCAGGAAGAACGGCAGGATCAGGCCGATGGCCGTGAGGGCCGCGAACAGGCCGTTCGTGCGGATCAGGTCGAAGAACGGCGGTCCCCCTCCCGCCCCGGGGGACAACCAGAGGATCACGACGGGCAGCAGGGCAACGCCAGCCAGCCCGAGAGCGAAGAGCCAGGTGCGCAACCGGAAGAAGGCCTTCGACAGCTCAACGCGGTACATCGGAGCCCTCGACGAGCGAGAGGAACACGTCCTCCAGGGTCTCGTGCTCCGGCACGAGCGCGCTGACCGATACGCCCGCGGACACGAGGGCGGCATTCACCTCGGCCGCGGAGGCTCCCTCGTTCATTCGGAGGAGGAGCACCGCCGTTGCGCCCCGAGGCCCCTCCGCCACTTCGAGGCCAACGCCCGGAAGCGTCTCGATCACCGAACGCGCGCTTTCGACGTCGTCGACCGAGACCCGGAGGCGATCGGCCCGGCCGCGGAGCTTGGAGGGCGGCCCCTCGGCGACCAGCCGGCCTCGCGCCAGAACCCCCACTCGATCGCACATCGCCTCCACCTCGCTCAGCAGGTGGCTGGAGACGAAGACCGTCGTCCCATCGTCCGCGAGCCGGCGGAGCAGCAACCGGACCTCCCGCATGCCCTGTGGATCGAGGCCGTTCGTCGGTTCGTCCAGTACCAGGAGTTCCGGCGTGCCGAGGAGGGCGAGCGCGATGCCGAGCCGCTGGCGCATGCCCTGGCTGTAAGCCTTGACCTTCTTTCCCGCCGCGGCCTCCAGCCCCACGAGGCGCAGGACCTCGTCGACGCGCCCCAGCCGTGCGGAGCGGTCGGCCCTGGGGCCGGATGTCCTGGCGAAGTACTGCAGGTTGCGTCTGCCCGACAGGAACGACCAGAACCCTGGCTCCTCGATCATGGCTCCCACCCGGCGCAGAGCCCGCTCCGGCACCCGGCCCTGGCCGAAGACCGGCTCCCCCAGGATCTCCACGTGTCCCTCGGTTGGAAAGATGAGATGCAGCGCCATCCGGATGGTGGTTGTCTTTCCGGCTCCGTTCGGGCCGAGGAAGCCGTACAGCACGCCTCTCTCCACGGCGAGGTCGAGGCGGTCGACCGCGGCCAGATCGCCGTAGCGTTTGGTGAGGTCCCTGGTGGCCAGGGCGTTCAGGAGAGCTCCGAAGCCACCGCCGCCAGCGTCGCCTGCGGCACGGCGCCGTAGAGGAGCCACTCCGAGCCGCCGGACTCCACGAGGCGCGCCGAGAACAGCGGCCCGGAGAACGGGAGCACCTGCTCGAGGAGGGCGTAGGCGGCGCTCGCCTCCGCACCGCCCCCTTCCGTGAGCTCCGGCGAAGGCACCCGCAGGGCGACGACCGTGGCCCAGCTCTCACCGAAGAACCGCACCGGAGGAGCTTCGCGATCGTCGGGCGCCTCTCCCTCGCCCCCAGACTCATGTCCGGAAAGACCGTCGCGTCCGTGGTCGGCCTCTTCGACCGTGGCTCCGGGCGGCGGGGAGAACTCGAACGTGCTCGGGTCGATGGCATCGAAGCTCACCGACGTGAACTCGAACGAGATGGCGGGGGACTGCGCACCGCGGGCGTGGACCGCGTACGAGAGCGGCAGCCGTCGCTCGGAGTCGATTGCGATCTCGACCCGGCCAACCAGACTGTCCCCCGTCCTTGGCTCGAGCCTGAGAACGTAGGCCGGACGGCCGGCAACCATGCGGCTATCTGCCAACTCGACTCTCGTCGTCGGCTCGATGAGCTGCAGCCCCATCCGTGCCAATGGCAGGGGATCCACGAATGCGCCCAGGAGCGTCGGATTCCCGAAGGGGAAGCCCGAAGGCCCGGAGGATGGAGTCTCGAAGGGACCGAGGTGGCGAGCGGTCAGTGTCTCCGAGTCCCACAGCCACGCGTCGGTCTTCGACACGAACAGATCTCGTTCGGCCACCCGGAGGATGTCGGCGACTCGCAGTCCTTCGGCGGAGCGCCAGACCTTCAGCCGGTGGTCGCCGAAGAGCGAGGCGAGCCCGCCGGCCTGCGCGCCCAGGTCGCCGGTCGCCACCTGGGGGATGCCGAGGTCGAGACGGACGGTCATCTCCCCCGAAACCGGGCCGTTCCTCGAAACCGCCTGAAGGACCGAGGCGACGAGCTCATCCGCGGAGACGGATGGAAGCTGGGGCGGCGCGGAAGCTCGAGCCGCGGCGAACGACAGGATGGCGACAACGGCCAGCCCGGCGGCGACGGCGGTCGCGATCTTGCGCGAGGAGGTCACTGAGGCCATGGGCTACTTCTAGCACGGACGGTCCAGAGCCACACGCGAGGGGACATGCGCAAATGGACCTTCCACAACATCGCAACGGAAAGGGTGATGGAGTCCTCGGGCGTGTCAGGGTGGAACCCGGACCTGGCGCACCGTCCGCGCCGCCAACCGTTCGGGCTCGATCTCGACACCGATGCCTGGGGCGGACGGAACGGCCATCGTCCCATCGGGTTCGACCACGAATGGCGCCGTCAGGTCCTCCGAGAAGTACCGGTCGCTCCCGCTCGTGTCGCCGGGGAGGGTCACGCCCGGCATCGACGCGAGGGCGACGTTCACCGCCCGGCCCACCCCGGTCTCGAGCATCCCTCCGATCCACACCGGGACGCCGCGCTCGCGCGCGGCGTCGTGCACCCTCACCGACTCGACGAGGCCCCCGACCCTCCCCGACTTGATGTTGATCACCGTGCACGCCCCCAGGTCGATGGCGGCCGCGGCGTCGCTCGCCGAGCGGATGGATTCGTCGAGGCAGATGGGGGTCTGCAGGCGCTCGGCCAGCTTCGCGTGCTCCATCAGATCCTCGTGGTGGAGCGGCTGCTCGATCATCACCAGGCCCAGCTCGTCAAGCGCTTCGAAGATCGACGCATCCGCGAGCGAGTAAGCCGCGTTCGCATCGACGGACAGAGGGAGGGTCGGAAGGGACCGGCGGATCGTACGAACGACCTCAACGTCGCGCCCGGGCTCGATCTTGAGCTTGACACGTCGATAGCCTCGGTCGACGTAGCCCGTGATCTCCTCGAGCATCGCCTGGGGAGAGGATGCGATGCCGACGCTTACGCCGCACGGCACCCGGTCCCGGACTCCCCCAACGAAGTCCCGCAAGCAGAGGCCGCGAGATCGGAGCCACGCGTCGGTGACCGCGGCTTCGAGGGCGGCCTTCGCCATCCTGTGCCCGCGGATCCAACCCAGGCGCTCGCCAACGTCCTCGGGCCGCCCGATCGTGGCGCCGGCGAGGGCGGGGGCCATGACGTTCTCGAGCATCCGCCACGCGCCGTCGATCCACTCCGACGAATACCGCGGCAGCGGGGACGCCACGCACTCCCCCCATCCCTCGGCGGCGTCGGACTCGACACGCACCAGGATGGCTCCCTTCACGGTCTCCTCCCCGAAGCTGGTGCGGAAGGGGCGGACGAGTGGGAGCGATACCTCCCGCAACTCGATGGCCCGGATAACGATGCCCTCCCCCGCCGAGGCCTCCCCAGGCCGCCCCGCAACCTTCACCCGACCCGCTCCTGGGGCTGGAAGACGTACCCGTGCGTTCGCGACATCCACGCTGCCACGAGCCCAAGCTCGAAGCATCGCTGGAAACACCTCGCGGCCGCGTCCCTCCACCGCCGGCCCAGCTCGTGGTCTTCCAGTCGCAGCGCCAGATGGTCCTCCGGCACGGCGACCGTGGCGCCGGCCCCGGCCGCGGCGGCCGTTTCGACTGGCTCCGGCCGGTCGGGGCCCCCCTCGATCCGGAGCAGAGGCTCCCCCAAGGGCGGCCGGGTGGCCTCGCCCCGAAGCGCGCGCTCGACGCGGGCCGACCTAAGGCGCCAGCGGACCTCGAAACGGTCGCTTCGATCGCCACGGTTCAAGCGGTCGGTCATCTCCCCATAGAAGGCAGGAAGCAATCGCACTGCCTCGGCGCCGAGCTTCACCAGGTTGAACCGGGCGTTGCGGGCGACGAGCGGGTCATAGGTCCACCGCACCTCCTCGATACCGTGGTCCAGGCATACGGCACGTTGGGCCAGCTTCAGCGCGAAGCCGACGCCACGGGATCGCCAGGGGGGCAGCACTGCGAGCATGTGGG
>JACDCJ010000017.1 GCA_013817655.1 Actinosomnolentus pattersoniae (SeqCode) | reverse complement strand
CGCGTGCACCGAAGTGCAGGTGCGGGGAGGGCAACTCGGCATGCCCATGGCCGGTAGCGCCGATCGGCTGCCCCGTCGCCACGGCGTCGCCCTCGTCGACCGCGACTGAGGACAGCCACGAGTATGTCGTGCGAACGCCATCGGGATGGTCGATCGAGATGAACAGCGACCCCCCGACCCAACCGGCGAACGCGACCATGCCGTCGTTCGAGGCGACGATGGTGGTCCCGAAGGCGGCGGCGATGTCGATCCCCCGGTGTCCGGGTGCATATGGGCCCGGAGGTTCCTCGAACTCTCGCAGGACAGGTCCTTGGACAGGCCACGCATAGGTGTCGTAATGAGGAGCGGCCGGCGGCGCCTCCAGGGCCCGGGCGGCGGACGCGCGTGAGCTCGACAGGAAGATGGCACTGCTCACGACGGCCACCGACAGGAGCAGTGCACCGCTTCGTCTGTTTGGCATCGCTCTCGTCCTCGATGCCCGGAGGTCAGCAGGGGTAAGTTAGCCGGGTTTCGGCTCATCGACTGTGACTTCCCTTACTGTGCTTCTTGCTCCTCCAGGCGGCCTCGCAAGGACCCGACGGCTTTCGTGTGGATCTGGCACACGCGCGACTCCGTCACACCGAGGATCTCGCCGATCCCCCCAAGCGTCATGCCTTCGAAATAGTAAAGGCGGATGACGAGCTGCTCGCGTTCGGAGAGCCCGCTGATGGCCGACTGGAGCAGCACCCGCAACTCCCCACCCTCGGCGGCGGCAGTGGGATCGACCGCGGCGAGGTCCGCGAGGGTGTCGACGAGCGAGATCCTCTCGCCGTCCTGGCGCGGGACGCCGACCAGCTCGTCCAGCGCCATCACGGTAACGAAGGAGATCTGAGTGATCACATCGTGAAGCTCCTCGACGGTCGTCCCCAGGTGACGGGCCACCTCTCGGTCACTCGGTACGCGCTGCAATCTCGCCTCGAGCTCGGCATGCGTCCTCTCGAGCTCGCGCGACCTGGCGCGGATGGAGCGGGGAACCCAGTCCATCGAGCGAAGCTCGTCGATGATGGCACCTCGGATCCGTGGGATGGCGTAGGTCTGGAACTTGATCGACCGCTCGACGTCGAACTTCTCTATCGCATCCATCAGCCCGAACATGCCGTATGAGACGAGATCCGCCTGCTCCACATTCGCCGGCAGTCCGGTCGCCACCCGGCTGGCCACGTATTTCACGAGCGGCGCAAAATGTAGGATCAGCTGCTCCCGTGCCTCAGGCGCACCCTGTTGCTTGTACTGCGTCCAGAGAGCGTCGAGGCGGCTCGCGGTGTCCGTACCACGACGGCGCAACGGCCTTGCCTCGGTCACGCCCTCGGGTGGCTTTGGCGATAGGAGTCGAACAGGCGCCCCTTCGAGACGTGTGTGTACCGCTGGGTGGTCGATAGGTTCGAGTGACCGAGAAGCTCCTGAACGACCCGGATGTCGGCGCCCCCCTCCAGCAGATGGGTCGCGAACGAGTGCCGAAGCGTGTGGGGACTCACGTTGCGGGCCCCGAGCGTCAGGCGAACGTAGCCATCGAGCATGGCCCGGACGTCGCGCGGCGTCATCCGCTTGCCTCGGCGATTGAAGAAGAGCGTTCGCCCCCTCGAGGTCCCGGCGACACCGGGCCCTGGGGACATGGCCTGCCTCGCCTCCCGCAGATAGCGCTTCACTGCCTCGCGCGCCGGCTCACCCATCGGCACCATCCGCTCCTTCCCTCCCTTGCCCAGGACGCGGACTCGCCCCCCCTCCGGGTCCACGTCCTCGACATCGAGGCCCGAGAGCTCGGACACCCGCAGGCCGCAGCCATAGAGCAGCTCGAGGACCGCCCGATCTCGAAGGCCGATCGAGTCCTCAGCCGGCGCCTCGGCGAGCGCCCCGGCTTCGAGTGGCTTCAGGACGGCCGGCAGACGAGACCCACCCGCCCGATGGGCGAGGAGCGCGGCCGGACTGGCCTCGATCATCCCGCGGCGAGCCGCCCAGGAGTAGAACCCGCGCACCGACGCGGTCTTTCGGGCAACGGTGCTTCGAGCGTATTCGCGGGTCCGGAGGTGGGCGAGCCACCTACGAAGGATGGGATAGCTCACGTCCAGGAGGCCGATACGACCCCTGGCCAGGAAGATCGCCAAAGACGTCAGGTCGGCTCGGTACGCATCGGCCGTGTGCCCGGAAAGGTGCCGCTCGAGGAGGAGATGGTCCGAGTACGCGTCGATGAGCGCCCCGTCGGAGAGAGGCGAGCCGGTGGAGGTGGAGGTGGTCGTGGTCTCGATGGTCCCATCCTCCCGGAAGATGAGCTCTCCGACTTCTAGCACATACGCTCACATCGTCAATCACCTCTCCGGACGGAGCGGCGTTCGTAACGGCCTCCCACGGCCCGAATCAATCCACGAAGCTCGAGGGCGACCAGGCTCGCCATCGCCTCGGGAAGGGATATCCCCGCCGAGCGGGCGACCTCGTCCGGACGGGCGCAGGAGCCAACGGCCGCCCACACAACTACGTCCCGATCGCTGGCCCCGGGAAAGGGACGCTCTTCCAGCTTCCCCTCGGGTGCCGGGGGGCGCAGCCCCAAGTCGGACAGGAGGTCGTGGGGGCCCCGGATCAACCCCGCCCCCTCCCGGATCAACGCCAGTGGCACGGCCGCGAGCTCGCTGGAGACGGATCCCGGGACGGCGAAGACGTCCCGGCCAATCTCGAGGGCGTGGTCGGCAGTGATCATCGAGCCGCTCCCCGGAGCGCCTTCGACGACCACTATCGCGGACGCGAGCGCTGCCACGAGTCGGTTCCGGGCCGGGAACCGAAACGGCTCCGCACGGATCCCCGGTGGGTACTCGCTCACCACCGCACCCGCGTTCGTGATGTCGTCCAGCAGGCGTGCGTGTTGTCGCGGGTAGGCGACGTCGATGCCGGAGCCGAGGACGGCGATCGTTCCGGCGCCGCCGAGCAGCGCCCCGCGGTGGGCGGCCGCGTCGATGCCCCGGGCCGCCCCGCTCACCACCGAGATGCCGGCCGCCCCCAGCGCCCGAGCCAGCTCGATTGCGATCTCGCGGCCGGCCGCCGAGCAGTTCCGAGCGCCCACCATCGCAACGCTCGGCTCCAGGTCTCGGAGATCCCTTCCTCGGATGAAGATCGCCGCGGGGGGGTCGAACAGGTCGCCGAGCGCGGCGGGGTACTCCGGATCGTGAACGACGGCCATCCGAGCGCCCGACGCGTCCAGTCGGCCGGCCACCGCGCCGGCATCGGCCGAGCGGGCAGCCTCCTGATCCCGCGGACTCGCCACCAACCCTCGTCGCACTGCGCGCAGGCACCGTTCGAACGATCCGTGCGAACGAGCGGCATCCAGCAGCCTGCGGGGGGTGAGTGACGCGAGGCCCAGCAGTACCAGCAGGGCATCCCGGTCACGGCTGGTCTGCACGAACCCAACCGGCCAGCCGTCGTGCGGCGGCTCGGGCCTCCTTCGGAGTTGCCCGGGAGCCGGGGTAGGCGCCCTGGCCAGCTCGGACGGCCGGCGAAGGACGTGAGGATCGAGCCGGCCTTCCGGCGGAGAGCTCATCCGGCCTCGGCCACCTCGTCTCGTCCACCGAGGGCCCGGTATCCCAGGGCCTCGGACATGTGCTCGGCCTCGACCCCCTCGCTTCCGCTCAGGTCCGCGATGGTGCGTGCAACCTTCACGGCACGATCGAACGCCCGACCCGAAAGCGCGAGGCTCTCTACCGCCAGTGAAAGCAGCGACTCGGCGGAATCGGTCATTCGAGCCTCGAGCCGAGCTCTCGATCCCGGCGTGTGAGCGTTGCAGGTCCAGGGTGAACCGGCGAGTCGCCACCGCTGCCGCTCCCGTGCCTCCTCCACCCGAGCCCGTACCCGCGTCGAGGGCTCTCCGAGCTGGGATCCGAGCAACTCGGCGCGAGAGAGCCTTGGTACGGCGAGCTGGATGTCCACGCGATCGAGCATCGGGCCGGAGAGGCGCTGGCGATACGCCTCCGCCCGGTTGGGAAGGCACCGGCAGGCGCGTCGTAGATCACCCTCGAATCCGCAGGGGCACGGGTTCGAGGCGGCCACCAGGGTGAACCGGGCCGGAAACTCCACGGCTCCAACCGCTCGGGTAACGACCACGCGCCCGTCCTCGAGAGGCTGGCGGAGTCCCTCCAGCGCGTCCCGGCGGAACTCCGTCACCTCGTCGAGGAACAGCACGCCGTTGTGCGCCAGCGAGACCTCGCCCGGGCGCAGGAACCCGGTTCCGCCCCCGAGCAGGCCGGCCGGCGAAACCGATTGATGCGGGGAGCGGAACGGGCGGCTCTGTACGAGGCCACCGCCGAGGAGCAATCCCGCGACTGAGTGCAGCCGGGTCACCTCGAGGGCCTCGCCCCGCGTGAGCGCGGGAAGGATGGAGGGGAGCCGCCGCGCGAGCATGGTCTTTCCCGAGCCGGGGGGTCCCACCATCAAGACGTTGTGTCCCCCCGCGGCCGCGATCTCGAGCGCGCGACGAGCCATGTCCTGCCCCCGGACGTCCGAGAGATCGGGAACTGGCGGAGACTCCGCGGGCGAAAGCGGCCGGGTTCGCGTTCCTGGCTCCGGTTTCCAGAGGCCTCTCAGGAACTCCACCACGTGCCGCAGCGTGGGTGCGGCGACGACGTGCAGGCCCTCGACGAGTTCCGCCTCGGCCCCGTTGGCCTCGGGGACGATAACGCCCCCAAGCCCGGCCGAAGCGGCCGCCATCGCGACGGCGAGGACCCCGGGCGTGGCGATCAGCTCCCCCTTCAGAGAGAGCTCTCCGGAGACGGCGTACGGGGCGAGCGCCGGGGCCGGGACCTGCGCCGACGCGACCAGCACGCTTAGCGCGAGGGGAAGGTCGAAGCCCGGGCCATCCTTGCGAACGTTCGCCGGGGACAGATTGACCACGACGCGCCGGAGTGGCCACTCGAGGCCCGAGCTCTCCACCGCAGGGCGGACCCGTTCGCGCGCATCGGACACGCCAGCGCCCGGAAGCCCGGTCAGCATCAGGGCCGGGAGTCCCCGCCCGACGTGGGCCTCGATCGATATGACGTGCCCCTGAACGCCGACCACCGCAACGCCGGAGACGCGGCCGTACATGTGTCGAGGCTAGGGGTCCCCACCGACACGACTCGCCGCAGGATGATCAGCCGGGAGATCCGAACCCCGTCCTCAGAAGGCCCGCTCGAACACGTGAACGCGCGGGGTTCCCCCCGGGTCGATCATCACGCTCGCCACGTCGAATCGGACCTCGGTCGGACTGAGGCCGGAGGCTATCAGGAAAGTCTCGGCCAGCAGGCGAAGTTTCCTTTGTTTGGCCCAGGTGACCGCCTCGAACGGTCCTCCGAGCGCCGACCCGCGGCGCGACTTCACCTCGCAGACGACGAGCGTTCGCCCGCGGAAGAGGACGAGGTCGATCTCTCCGAGGCGGCACCGCCAGTTTCGGGCGAGAACCCGATAGCCCGCCCGCCGGTAGTGAGCGAGGGCAGCGGCCTCGCCGGTCGTGCCGACGAGAGATCGAGACGCCGACCCGGATTCCCCGCACACGACCTCAGTGTGGCGCTCCCCACCGACATTCCGGGAGGTCGTCTCCTGATCTCGCCGCGGCGCTGGTCAGGGATCAGACTGCGTCTTCCCCCGCGGCCGGTGCGTCGCCCAGTGCGTCCTCCGGGCGCGGGTCCTTGTGGACCAGCTCCTCGATGTTGACGTCGTTCGTGGTGAGCACGCGCACATGAGTGACGAACCGGGCCGGGCGGTACATGTCCCACACCCACGCGTCGGTGAGCTCGAGCTCGAACCAGGGGCCGCCGGGATCCTCGTGCTTCACGAGGTCGACGCCGTTGGTCAGGTAGAAGCGGCGCTCGGTCTCAACCACGTAGGAGAACATTGGGAGCACGTCCCGGTACTCGCGCCACAGCCTCATCTCCATGTCATCTTCGTATCGCTCGATGTCTTCGTCGCTCATGACCCATCGCCCTTCCCGGTGGACGTCCTCGTCTCATCATCCGTGATGCCGGCCACGGTCTCCCCGGCGGGAATGGCCTCCCCGTAGAGCGCCGCGTACGTGTCGAAGTCCTGTGCGTACAGCTTGAGACCCTTGAACGACATGCGGTGGACAGGCGAGGGCCCGCATCGCGCGATTGCGGCCCGGTGCGCGTCCGTCCCGTAGCCGCGGTTGTGATCGAAGCCGTATTCCGGGAACCGGCGGTGGTAACGGTCCATGATCCGGTCCCTGGTGACCTTGGCGATGACCGACGCCGCCGCGACCGAAGCGGTCACAACGTCCCCTTTTCGCATTGCGAGGTGCGGGAACCGCATCCCGGGGAGGGAGAATCCATCCATCAGGACGAAGTCCGGCACGACATCCAGCGCGTATAACGCTCGGCGGAGCAGGGCTAGGTTCGACACGTGGAGGCCCCTGGCATCGATGCGCCGCGGGAACACCCTGCAAACCGAGTAAGCGACAGCCGTTGCGCGGATGCGGTCGAACCACCGGTCTCGCTGCAGCGGGGTGAGCAGCTTCGAGTCCCGCAAGCCCTCGACGCCGAAGCCCTCGGGCAGGATGACCGCCGCCGCGACCAGTGGACCGGCGAGCGCCCCCCGGCCGGCCTCGTCGACGCCCGCGATCCGGTCGAACCCCTCGGCGTGGAGCCGTCGTTCGTAGTGGTCGAGCTTTCTCGCGGCTGCGGCTAGTGAAGCCATCCGATGCGGGAGGGCGGCCAGACGAGGACGAAGGCCCGCCCGATGACCCTGTCCTCCGGAATGAAGCCCAAGCTGAACCGGGAGTCGTTCGAGTTCGGGCGGTTGTCCCCCATCACGAACAGGCGATCCTCCGGAACCGTCGTCTTCGGATAGTCGCGCGTATCCGCGAGCCGGCCCACGTACGGCTCGTTCAGCTCGCGCCCGTCGATGAAGACCACCCCCTGCCGGATCTCGATGGTCTCGCCGGGAAGCGCGATCACGCGCTTGATGAAGTCCTTCTCGGCGTTCGCCGAGACCCCGAGCCCCTCGGTCAGCCAGTCCCACACCGCCGCCAGCACGCTGCGAGGCGCGTGAGGCTCGGGGTTGGGGTCTTCGAAGACGATGACGTCTCCGCGCCGCGGCGGGTGCAGGTGGTACACGATCTTGTTGACGAGCACCCGGTCGCCGACCTCGAGCGTCCGCTCCATGGACTGGGAGGGGATGAAGAACGCCTGGACGACGAATGTCTTGATGATCAGCGCCAGGAGGAACGCTACAAGGAGCAGGGCCGGCACCTCGCGGAGGAACGCAAGAGGGTGCGACGGCCGTTCATCGCCTTTCTGGCTTCCCGGCGGGGGGGCGTCGGGTGGAGGCGGGGGCGCGGGTTCGGTGAGGACCGATGCCCGCTCCTCGGAGTCGGCGCGGCTGGAGGAAAGGGCCGTCCCGGGCGACGATGGGTGGCCGGGCGGCATCTGGCTCAGCCCTGCTCCGCCTCGGCTCCCCCGGGCGTCCCGCCAGAGGCGGCGCGAGCGGGGACGGGCTCACGAAGCTCCCGGATACGGGCGCGCTTGCCGCGGCGCTCCCTGAGGTAGTAGAGCTTCGCCCGGCGGACCCGGCCGCGACTCACCACCTCGACGCTCGCTATGGTCGGCGAGTGGAAGGGGAAGGTCCGCTCCACGCCCACGCCGAATGAGATCTTTCGGACGGTGAACGTCTCGCGCAGGCCACCACCCTGCCGGCGGATGACGACCCCCTGGAACACCTGGATACGCTCGCGACCCGCCTCGGCCACGCGGACGTGGACACGCACGGAGTCCCCCGAGCGGAACCGGGGGAGATCATCGCGCAGGCGCGGCTTCTCTACGAGGTCGGTCTTGTTCATGCGATGCCGTCCAGCCGGTCGATCCGGAGCGGGACGCCCATGATAGCACCGGCCCTTCGCTCACTCGGACGCCCGGCCAGGAGGTCCATCGCCGAGAAGGTCCGGGCGATTTCGCCTCGTCTTCTCGAGCGCGGCCTCCCTGCGCCAGCGTGAGATCCGCCCATGGTCCCCGGAGAGCAGCACATCTGGAACGGCCGCCCCGCGGAACTCCCGGGGCCGCGTGTAGTGAGGATGATCGAGGAGGCGCCCCTCGAACGACTCCGAGATCACCGATTCCTCGTTCCCGACGACCCCTGGCACCAGCCGGACGACCGCCTCGAGCATCGCCAGCGCGGCCACCTCACCGCCAGCCAGGACGAAGTCGCCGATCGAGACCTCCTCCGCCCCGAGCAGGCCCACGACACGCTCGTCCACTCCCTCGTACCGACCGCAGATCAACACGAGCCACGATTCCTTCGCCAGCTCCTTGACGAGCGCCTGCGTGAGGGAACGGCCGGCCGGGGACAGCAGCACGACTCGTTTCGTGCCTTCTTCGAGCGCCTCCACGGCACTCACGATGGGCTCGGGCTTCAGGACCATGCCGGGTCCGCCGCCGAACCCGTAATCGTCGACCTGCCGGTGACGATCGGACGCGAAGCCCCGGATGTCGTGGAGGCGAACCTCGACCAGGCCTCCGGCGACGGCCCGCCCCAGCAGGCTCTCCTCCAGCGGAACTTCGAAGATCCTGGGGAACAGGGTGAGGACGTCAACGCGAAGCCGCGGCTCCTGCTCGCCCGAGGCCCGGCTCACGGCGCCGTGAGGCCCGGCACCGACCGAACGACGACGCCCCTCGCCCCGATGTCCACCGAGACGACGATATCCACGAGTGCCGGGATCAGCACTTCGCCGTCCGGTCCGGCGGCCACCCACACGTCGTTGGCCTGGGTCCGAAGGATCTCCCGGATGGGCCCAAGCGGCCGGCCGTCCTCCGTCACCACCTGGCAGCCGATCAGCTGGTGCGGCCAGTACTCGCCGTCGGGTAGGGGCGGCGTGGACGCGGCCGGCACGAACAGGTACTCCCCGCGGAGCCGCTCGGCCGCTTCACGATCCGCGACCTCGTCGAAGACCACCAGAACCCGGCCTGAGTGGGGCCTGGACGAGGACACCGTGAGCGGACGGCTCTCGGTAGCCCCGGCGAACACCCTGGCCCCCGCTTCGAACCGCGAGGAGACGTCGGAGAGAGGGACCACCGAGACCTCTCCCTTCACGCCATGGGCGCGGGCGATCCGCCCCACGGCAACCCAATCGGGCTCGGAGGTCATCGCGGCGCCGGCGGCCTACTCCACGATCTCGACGAAGGAGTGCAGCCCGGCCTTCGTGGCGGCGGCGCGGACGACCGCCCGGATCGCCCGGGCCGTGCGTCCGCCCCTTCCGATGACCTTTCCCATGTCTTCGGGCGCGACCGAGAGGCGCAAGGTCACCGAGCCCTCGCTGGCCTCCTCCTCGACCCGAACGGATTCCGGGTCGTCCACCAGGTTCCGGGCGATGTACTCGAGGACCTCGCCTGGGATGGACATCGAACCGGGGCTCAACCCTCCACGTCGGCCGGCGGGGTCGCGGGACCGCGGTCGCCTCTGGCGGCGCCGAACCTCTCGCGGATGCCCCGGATCTTCAGCAGGTTCTCAACCTGCCCGGTCGGTTGCGCGCCCTTGGAGAGCCAGTAGATCGCCCGGTCCTCGTCGATCTCGATGAGAGAGGGATCCTCGAGGGGGTGGTACTTGCCTATGTTCTCGATGAAACGGCCGTCACGGGGGCTGCGGGAGTCCGCCACGACGACCCGGTAGAAGGGACGTTTCGTCGCCCCCATGCGCATTAGCCTGATCTTGACCATCCCGTCCTCCTCGGCACCCGCCTCCGGGGCAGTTGCCTCCTCGTTCAGCCGGGCAGGCCGGGGATGCCCGGCAGCTTCGGCAGTCGCATCCGCCCGCCCTTGCCGCCACCGAACCCCATGGCCATGACCGATTTCATCATCCTGCGCGCCTGGGCGAACTGCTTCAGCAGCGAGTTGACCTGCGCGGTGCTCGTGCCCGAGCCGCGCGCGATCCGAAGCCGGCGCCGTCCGCCGATGATAGCGGGGTTCCGGCGCTCCTCCGGGGTCATCGAGCAGATGATCGCTTCGGCCCGGACCAGCTCGCCGTCGTCGACCTGAAGGTCCTTCAGCTGCGCTCCGGCTCCCGGAACACCGGGAAGCATGGCCAGGATGTCCTGCAGTGGGCCGAGCTTCTTCACCTCCCGCATCTGGCTCAGGAAGTCCTCCAGCGTGAACTGGGCCCGTGCCATCTTCTCTGCCGCGTCCCTCGCCTTCTCCTGGTCGAGCTCTTGCTCCGCCTTCTCGATAAGCGTGAGGACATCGCCCATGCCGAGGATGCGCGAGGCCATCCGGTCCGGGTGAAAGGGCTCGATGTCCTTCAGCCGCTCCCCCACCCCGGCGAAGTAGATGGGACGGCCCGTTATGTGTGTGATGGAGAGGGCCGCTCCGCCCCGGGAGTCACCGTCGAGCTTCGTCAGCACGAAGCCGGTGACGTCGACCTCTCGCATGAACGCCTGGGCCTGCACCGCGGCGTCCTGGCCGGTCATGGCGTCGCAGGCCATGAGGACGTGGTGCGGCCGTAAGACGTCCCGGACGCGCCTGGCCTCCTTCATCATGTCGGGATCGACGTGGAGGCGCCCGGCCGTGTCCACGATGACAACGTTGCGTCCCTCTCGCGAGGCCTGCTTCAACGCGCTCTTCGCGACCTTCGTAGCGTCCCGTCCGTCTGACACGACGGGCACGCCGATCTCCGAGCCCAGGGTGAACAGCTGCTCCACGGCCGCCGGACGCTGGAGGTCCGCGGCGACGAGGAGCGGCTGCTTCCCCTTCTCCTTCAGGAGCCGGGCGAGCTTCGCGCATTGCGTCGTCTTCCCGGAGCCCTGGAGCCCGGCCATCATGATCACGACGGGGTTGGCGCCCGTAAGGGTGAAGGGACGATGCTCTCCGCCGAGGGTTTCCGTGAGCTCGCCCCGAACGACCTTGACGACCTGCTGGGCGGGCGTGAGGCTCCTCATCACCTCGTCCGAGAGTGCCCGGCGACGAACGCGGGTCAGGAAATCGTCGACGACGACCAGCGCGACGTCGGCCTCGAGCAGGGCGAGGCGGATGTCCTCGAGAGCCAAGTCGACCTGTTTCGGGTGCAGCTTTCCGCGCGCCCGCAGCTTGCGGAACACGGTGTTCAGGCGATCGCTCAGCGAGTCGAACATGGGATCTCTGCGGGTAGTCGGCGCGTATGCTACGAACTGCGGTCATTCTACGGCCCCGAACCCGGAACCGGACCGGATCCGCTAGGGAGGCGGGATGGTAGCGAGGGGTGGCCGGGACCTCGAGCAATCCAAACGTCTCGAGCGCGGGTTGATACGCGTTCGATGGTTCGGCGTGATCCTGGGCGTCTACCTGGTGGCCGAGACGAACGCGGCACCACCGCCCTACGCATCCGACACGGTCCTCGTGGCCGGACAGGCTCTGATGGCCGCGCTCGCTGGCGGCAACCTCGCGGTGTTCATGGCCACCAGACGTTGCCGGACTCTCCCCGGGATCGAGCGGACGGGCCTCGCGGCCTTCCTGCTGGACACCGGGGTGCTGCTCGCGCTCGGATGGCTCTTCAGCTACGACCCCAAGGGCGCCACGTGGGTGGTCTCGCTCGTGCTCCCACTCGAGGCCGCGATCCGTTGGCGGCTCGAGGGAGCACTGGCCTCGGTCGCCATCGTCTTCGCGAACGAGGTCGCCCGGGAGGTCTACATGGCGCACCGGTTCGCCGAGGCGGGGATCTACGGGGGAGCGCCGCTCCTCCGGTACCCCTTCCTGTGGTCGAACGTGATATTCCGGGTCGGGATGTCGGCCATCATCGCCCTCGTCGCGGGGTTCATGGCCCGCTCCCTTGCACGCGAGGCCGAGAACGCGGCCCAGCAGGCGGCGCGCTTCGAGGAGTCGGCCCGGCGCGAGGCCGCCGCAAGGCGCGAGCTCGCCGCGTTCAACACGGCGATCCTGGCGGGGGTCGAGGCGGAGGACCTGGACCGGTCGCTCGCGAACATGGCCGGCGCGATAGGAAGGGAGCTCGACTTCGAGACGCTCACCATCCTGCTCCGCGAGGGCGACGACCTCCTGGTCAAGGGGATGTTCGGCATGCGCTTCTACAGGGACCGGATCCCCCTGGGAACGGGAGTCACCGGCGTCGTAGCGGCCACGGGCAGCCCGCTGGTGGTCCCGGACGTGTCCCGATTTCCCGGCTACATCGTCGCCGATCCGGAGATCCGCTCCGAGATGGCGGCCCCGATGCGAATCGCGGACGAGGTCATCGGGGTGCTGGACGTGGAGAGCCGCCGGCCCGACGCCTTCGACGAGGCCGCCATCGCCAGCCTCACACGGCTGGCGGACCAGGTGGCGCTCGTCGCGCACAGCAACCAGCTGCTCTCGCAGCAGCGGGCCACCGTCGAGAGGCTCCGGGAGCTCGACCAGATGAAGTCGGATTTCGTCGGAATCGCGAGCCACGAGCTTAGGACTCCACTGGCCGCGATCCGCGGGTTCACGTCCACGCTGATCAAGAACCGCAGCCGGATCTCGGACGAGCAGGTGATGGACTTCGTGAGGATCATCGACCGGCAGTCGGACCGCCTCGCCCGCCTCGTGGAGGACCTGCTTCTGGTCTCGAGGATCGAGGCGGGCACCATCCAACTGCAGCCCAAGGATGTCGAGCTCCGGACGTTCCTGCATCAGGCCGTGGAGACGTTCGATCCGGAGGCTCGCGGCCGCATCCGCCTCGACGTGACGGAGGCCGATCAGAAGGTCAGCATCGACGCCGACCGCGTGGATCAGGTCCTGCGGAACCTCATCGACAATGCGATCAAGTTCTCCCCGACCGGCACACCCGTCGTGGTGGACGCCCACCTCGAGGACGGAACCATCCAGGTCTCGGTGACCGACAGCGGGGAGGGGATCGCGGCAGAGGATCTCCCCCACATCTTCGAGCGCTTCCATCAGGCCGAGGCCGTCCTCACCCGGCAGGCCGAAGGCGCCGGCCTCGGGCTCTACATCACCAAGCGCCTCGTCGAGGCGATGGGCGGGCGGATCCAGGTGTCCTCCCGTCCGGGAGCCGGATCGACGTTCGCCGTGACGATCCCGCAGTCGACCGAGACGACGTCAGCCGCGTAGGTAGGTAGACAGGCCCTCTCGCAGCGGCGTGAGCTCCAGCGCGAAGGCCTCGAGCAGGCCGCGGGTGTCGGCCAGAGCCTCCGACGTCAGGAAGTCGACCGCGTCCGGGGAGAGCGGCGGCGCGGGAAGCGCCTGCAGGAGGAACCCGGCGACCCTGGGAAGGGCGGGCGGCACGTGGAGGATGGGCTTCCTCTTCCCCATTACCTCCATCATGGTCGTGACGATCTCGTCCATGGTCATGACGTCGGGCCCACCGATCTCGAACGTCCCCCGTGGGCCCGCGGAGTCGGTCGCCTGAACGATCGCCTCGGCCACGTCCTCGACGAAGACCGGCTGGAGCCGCTGGCGCCCGTCCCCCACCACCGGAACCAGGGGAAGGCGCCGGTAGAGCGAAGCGAATCGGTTCAGCGCCCGGTCCTCCGGCCCATACACCCACGAGGGTCGCAGGATGGCGAATTCGAGGCCGGAGGAGCGGATCGCCTCCTCGCCGCCCCACTTCGCGCGATACCGAGCCTCCCGGGCGTCCGGGGCGGCCCCGACGCCGGAGGAGTAGACGAAGCACCCGACTCCCCGGTCGGCGGACGCGGCCACGAGCCGCGCGGTCCCGTGATGGTCGTACTCCTCGAACGTGTAGCCCCTGGAGGGCTTTTCCACCGGGAAGGTGGGAAAGGTGAGGGCCTGAACCACGGCCTCGGCTCCCTCGAGCGCGGTCCTGAGCGAGGCCTCGTCGCGAACGTCCCCCCGGACCGCGGCGACTCCCAGGCTCTCTATGCGGTCTCGGGAGCGCTCCGGATCCGGGCTCATCACGGCGACGTCCCGCCCACGCGCTCGAAGCCGGCGCACGACGGCCGACCCGATGAACCCGGTACCACCCGCCACGACGATCACCGGATCAGGCCACCAGTCGCCGGGCGAACTCGTGGGGGTCGAAGGGCATCAGATCGTCCGGCCTCTCCCCCGTGCCCACGAGCTTCACCGGCACTCCGAGCTCTTGACGGACCGCAAGGACGATACCCCCGCGGGCCGTTCCGTCCATCTTCGCGAGGACCAGCCCCGTCACGTCAACGGCATCGGTGAAGGCGCGCGCCTGCGCGATGCCGTTCTGGCCGGTCGTGGCGTCGAGGACCAGAAGCACCTCGTCAACGCGCCCGCCCGCCTTCTCGAGAACACGCTTGACCTTACGAAGCTCTTCCATCAGCGGCTGCCGCGTGTGCAGGCGTCCAGCCGTGTCGACGATGAGCACGTCACTGCCACGGGCCTGGGCTGCCTTCACGGCGTCGAATGCCACGGCTCCCGGGTCGGCGCCCCGGGACTGCGCGACCACATGGGCCCGGGCTCGCTTGGCCCATGTCGTCAGCTGCTCCCCCGCCGCCGCACGGAAGGTATCGCTGGCGGCAAGGCTTACGGAGCATCCCTCCGCCGACAGCCGGTGCGCGAGCTTGCCGATGGTGGTCGTCTTCCCCGTCCCGTTAACGCCGACGACCATCACGATGCCCGGCGATCCGACGGGAACGATCCACCGAGGGTCGTCCTCGAACATCGCCGCGATCTCTTTCGCGACGACCATCGCGGGATCGGCGGGGGGCCGGTAGGAGGCTCGGACGCGGCGCAAAAGAGCGCCAGCGGCCGCGGGACCGACGTCCGCGCGGATGAGCGCCTCCTCCAGGCCCCGCCAGGCCTGCTCGCTCGCCTCTCCGCCGCGAAAGAGCGAGCGGATGCGCGTCGCGAGCCCCTCGCTCGGAACCCCCGCCTCGACCGGCGTCTCGGGCGGCGAAGGAGGCGCGTGCCTCTGCGCAGTAGGTGGGGCGTCCCTCCCGGGCGCCCGGGCCCCGACCCGTGGTCGGTCGCGTCGGCGCGCCCGCCGGACCGCGACTCCTCCGAACGCCAGGCCCACGAATGCGAGGACGGCGACCACGATGACGACGATCTCGATCGGTGCTCCTTTCCGAACCGGTCCGCCCGAAGAGAGCTTGGAATGCTCAGACGGCGGGGACTTCGGCCAGCCGTTGAGAGATTACCGTGGAGGCGCCGTCGCCACGCATCGCCACGCCGTAGAGGACGTCGGCCGTCTCCATGGTTCGCTTCTGGTGCGTGACGATCAGTATCTGTGACGTCGCGGCGAACCCCTTCGCGGCTTCCAGGAACCGGGAGAGGTTGACATCGTCCAGCGACGCCTCAACCTCGTCCATCAGGTAGAACGGGCTCGGGCGAGCCCTGAAGACCGCGAACAGAAGGGCGAGGGCCGCGAGCGATCGCTCCCCTCCGGACAACAGCGACAGGCGCTTGACCCGCTTGCCGCCGGGCCGCGCCTCGACCTCGATCCCGGCGCCAAGGGGATCGTCCGGGTCGGTGAGGGTGAGCCTTCCTTCTCCACCGGGGAACAGGGTCGCGAACAGGCCGGAGAACGCGGCTGCGACGTCGCGGAACGCCGCCTCGAACAGCTCGGCGATCCTGCGGTCGACATCGGCGATGACGTCCTGCAGGTCACGGCGGGCGCCCCGAACGTCGTCGAGCTCGCGAACCATGAAGTCGTGTCGGTCCTGGAGCGCCTGGAGCTCGCCGACCGCAAGAAGGTTCACCCTGCCCAGCAGTCCCAGCCTGCGGACAACGAGGTCCGATCGCCGCTGAAGGCTCTCCACCGAATCCTCCTCGCCAAGGGAGGCGACCGCGTCTTCCGGTCGCATGCCGTGTCCCTCCGCGACGACCCGCTCGGCCTCGCCGATGCGCCGTTCGAGATCCAGGCGGGCCCGGTCCTCCTCCTCGGACTCGCGACGGAGGCGATCGACCTCGGTCGCGGATTCTCGCCAGGCGCGGTTCGCCCGGGCGTGCCGCTCGCGTGCGATCCGCGCGGCCTCGGCGGCCGAGTGGTGGGTCTCGACGGCTTGCGCCAGGGACTTCTCGGCCGACAGCAGCTCCGCCTCGGCTGCCGTGCGGGCCGCCTCGGCCTCGCGGAGCGCCTCGCGCAGGGCGATGGGGTCGTCGGCGGCGAGGGCGGCGATCTCCTGCCGGGCTCTGAGAACGCCCGCCTCCAGCCGGGTGCGCTCCCGCCGAAGGGCTTCCACCTCGATGCGCAGCCGCACCGGGGGCTCGGGCATCGGCGGCAGCTCGGGGGAGGGGACGATCGGGGAAGGCGCGGCCGTGAGCCGCTCGTCGATGTCGCGCCGCGCGGCGTCGAGGACGGCCAAGCGCTCATCGAGGAGAGACTCCTCGCGCCCGACCGCGGCTCGCTCCGCTTCAGTGCGTGCCAGCTCATCGGCCGCGGTCGTTATGAGCCCGTCCGTTTCCTCGAGCTTTCTCCCGATCCCGGAGAGCTCCTCGAGCACTTCCCCCTGCCGGCGCCTGGCCTCACGCAGCCGGCGCCGGACGGAGGCGAGTTCCCGTTCGAGCGCCGCGGACTCCCGCCGAACGCGCTCCAGGCGGACGTCCGCACCAGCCGCGGTCCGCACGAAGGACGGCCCGACGACCAGCCCGTCCACGGTCACGAACTGTCCGGAAGGGTGAGCTCTTGAACGGGCGGCGGCTTCCGCGAGGTTCTGGACGAGATAGATGCCCTCGAGCAGCCGGGCGACCAGGCCCGCGACGCGG
>JACDCJ010000134.1 GCA_013817655.1 Actinosomnolentus pattersoniae (SeqCode) | reverse complement strand
CCTGGAGGCCGTCGTTCTGCGGTGCCTCGCGAAGGATCCGGAACAGCGATATCAGCGGGCGGCCGATCTCCGTGAGGATCTGCGCCGTTTCCGAACGGGCCTGCCGGCGCAGACGCTCCCGATGCCGCTTCCGCCCAGGACGCAGACGAAGGCCCGCACCTCGCCTGGCCGCCCCGCTGCCGGCCGTCGCTCGCGTCCGGCGTGGCGCTGGGTGATCGCCGCAGCGCTCCTCGCGACCGGAGTGGGGCTCGGGGCGACGCTCGCCCTCGCTCGAGCGGGGAAGCCGCCCGCTCGAACCCCTTCCATCACCGCCCCCTCGCCCGAACCGCTCTTCGCGCCCGCGGCGCTGCAGGCGACGGGTCGCTGCGACGGATTCCTTAGCGCCGCAGTTACGCTTCGGTGGACGACCTCGTCGTCCCTGGGGACCGATGGATACGAGCTCTTCCGCAGGACTTCGCCGGAGGCGCCGTACCAGAGCCTCGGCGTGGTCTTCGGGCGCGAGGCCACCCGCTTCACCGACAACGACCTGGGCGTGGGCACGACGTATTACTACGCGATCAGGTCGACGAGCGAGGCCCGTCGGAGCACGGATCTGGTCGAGCAGTCGGCGAGGACGCCGTTTCTTTGCGTCCTCTGACCGCCAAGTCTGTTGCCTCAGGTGGAACTCAGGGCGTCTTCAGTCCTGGCTTCCCCTTAGCTCTTATCTCCGGTAACCGACTTACGTGAGTGACCCTCGCCTGAACTGGGATCGGGCCTTGAGTTAGTTCAGCCTTACCAACGGCGAGGTTTTCAGAGAGCAGTCGGAGTCTCACGCTTCTGGACGGGATAGCCTCGCACGAGACCCGACCGACCGATGGCCACACCCCACGAAGCATCTCGCGATCCGAGGCGGGGGATGCTGGTCACAGATCAGAGCCCGCCGACCTCTTGACGCGCTCTGGGCGCGCGGCCTAGCTTTGCTTTGGCTCTGGCGCGATCCTCGCCGGATCCAGAGTCGATCGGTCGAGCAAGTGTTCGGCCCGAGAGGAGGGGGAGATATGGGAAAGCGGCTGGTGATCTCACTGGTGTGCGCCGCGGCGCTCGCTGCCACGATGGTGGGTATCTCGCTGGCTCAGGGCACGGGATCGACCGCGCCGGGCCAGGTGATCCACGTGGTCTCCGGCCCACAGTCACACAGCGAGTTCCTGGACTTCGCAAACGACGGATTGGACTTCGGCGACCGCCTGGTCTCAAGAGGCCCGCTCTTCGACGAGAGTAGGACGACGCGAGTCGGTACCGCTCACCTCGACTGCGTCATCGCGACTCCGGTGCTGGAGGGCGGAAGCTTCAACTGCACCTACGTGCTCAAGCTCGAGGACGGCGACATCATGACCCACGGGATCGACCCTCAAGGACCGAGCCGAGTGCTCTTCGCGGTCACGGGCGGCACCGGGAGCTATCGCCATGCGACCGGGCAGGCGGAGTACATCGACACCGACGTAACCAACATCATTATCGACCTGGACGGTTAAGGGGCTGGCCAGGACACCACATTCAGCAGTACGAGGAAGAGGGCTCGCAGCCGTTCGCGCGGCAAGGCGAGCCCATCGGGGAGCGGAGACCCCGCTCTTGCCTGGCATCAACTCGCCAGGTTGACAGTGGCGACGCCCCGACCTTACCTTTGGGGCAGCCGCAGACAGCAGGGGCCAGTGGCGTAATCCCCTCCGGGGGCACCTGCCGAGGCAGAGAGCTTCTTCGGAACGCCTCCGCCGTGCTGCGGGGGCGTTTTTGGTTGTCCGGGCGAGGCGGCCATCGGGCCGACGGGGGAGAGAAGCGAGATGGCCAGGTCTGACAAGGTCGACAAGGTCAAGGAGCTGACGGAGCGCTTCCGGTCTTCGAGCGGCGCCATGTTCGCGGATTTTCGCGGACTCACCGTGAAGGACGCGACGGAGCTCAGGAGGGCCCTCCGCGATTCGGACTCCCACTTCGTCGTGGTGAAGAACACCCTCACCCGATTGGCGGCCCGCGACGCCGGTCTGGACGGGGTGGTCCCCATGCTCGAGGGCCCGACCGCCATCGCCTTCATGGGAGGAGACCCGCTCGGGGGCGCGAAGGCGCTTCTCGAGATGGCCAAGCGGTTCCCGGCGCTCGGCGTCAAGGGTGCGCTCGTCGAGGGCCAGATCCTTGCCGAGGAGGGTGCGCGCTCGCTCGCCACCCTGGACGCCAAGGATGTGTCGCTCGGCAAGGTGGCCGGCATCCTGCAGGCGCCGCTCTCCAGGATCACCTACGTGCTTCGCGCTCCGCTGCAGCGGATCGCGTTCGCCCTGGCCGAGCGAGGGCGGCGGGCCGAGGCGGCGGGAGGTCCGCGGAGAGACGGGGGCCTCGACGGCAATCAGACGACGACGAAAGGGGAGGAGATAAGTGGCGAAACTATCGGTTGACGACATCCTCGATGCGATCAAGGAGCTCTCGATCATCGAGGCGGCGGACCTCTCGAAGAAGATCGAGGAGGAGTTCGGGATCCAGGCGGCCGCACCTATGGCCGTTGGAGCGATGCCCGGTGGCGCCGGTGGGGCCGCGGCCGCCGAGGAGGTCGAGGAGCAGACGGAGTTCGATGTCGTGCTGACGGCGGCCGGGGAGAAGAAGATCCAGGTCATCAAGGAGGTGCGCGCGCTCACCAGCCTCGGGCTGAAGGAGGCCAAGGACCTGGTCGACAGCGCCCCGAAGCCCGTCCTCGAGCGGGTGCCGAAGGAGCAGGCCGACGCGGCGCGGGAGAAGATTGAGGCGGCGGGCGGCTCGGTGGAGGTGAAGTAGCGCGGGGCGTCGGAGACCGATAGCTGCAACCCCCGCCTCCGGGATGTATAATTCTCGGGAATGAAACCGGCTTTCGAGCAGTTCTAATAGCTCGGAGGATCTGTCCGGTTGTCTTTGTGTGTCCAGCGTCGTATACTCGCCCGTTGCCGTCGTCCCGCACGCCGTAGCTCGCTCCGATTCTTCCTCTAGGGGGGGTCCCTCTTGCCTGAAACCATCGTTCCCGCTCGCCAGCGCGTCTCGTTCTCCAGGGCCCCGGAGGTCCTGCCCCTCCCGGACCTGGTCGGCATCCAGCGGGAGTCCTTCGACTGGCTGCTCGACGAGGGAATCCGCGAAATCCTGAACGAGGTCTCGCCCATCGAGGACTTCACGGAGACCTATCAGCTGGTCTTCGGGAACCATCATTTCAAGGACATCAAGAACTCCGAGGAGGAGTGCAAGGACAAGGACGCCACGTACTCCGCTCCGCTATTCGTCGAGGCCGCCTTCATCAACAAGGAGACCGGCGAGATCAAGGAGCAGGAGGTCTTCATGGGCGACTTCCCCATGATGACGGACAAGGGGACGTTCATCATCAACGGTACCGAGCGGGTGGTCGTGTCTCAGCTCGTTCGCAGTCCGGGCGTCTACTTCAGCCGCGAGATCGACAAGACGTCCGACAAGGACATCTACATCGCGAAGGTCATTCCCTCGCGCGGAGCGTGGTTGGAGTTCGAGGTAGACAAGCGGGACACGGTCGGGGTGCGCATCGATCGCAAGCGCCGCCAGAACGTCACCGTTTTCCTGAAGGCCCTCGGCTGGAGCGTGGAGGAGATCCTCGAGCTGTTCGAGGAGGCGGCCTCCATCGGCCTCACGCTCGACAAGGACCACTTCTCCACCACCGAGGAGGCGCTCGAGGACATCTACCGCAAGCTCCGTCCCGGCGAGCCGCCGACCGCAGACTCTGCGCGCACCCTGCTCGAGAACCTCTTCTTCAACCCCAAGCGCTACGACCTCGCTCGGGTCGGCCGCTACAAGATCGGCAAGAAGCTCGGCGGACCGTCCGACGTGACCCGCAAGATGCTCCAGGCCAAGTACAAGGAGCTCCGGCAGCTGGACCACCCCGACAAGCGGGACTGGGAACAGCCGAGGTGGCGCGCGCTTGCGGAGCCGGAGCCGGGGGAGCAGCGGGAGGACGGCAGGGGGGCGACCCACAAGCCGATCCTCACGTACGAGGACATCCTCAAGACCGTTCAGTACCTGGTGAAGCTCCACGCGGGCGAGCCCGGGTACGAGGTCGACGACATCGACCACTTCGGGAACCGGCGCCTCCGCTCGGTTGGCGAGCTAATTCAGAACCAGCTCCGGATCGGGCTGTCCAGGATGGAACGGGTGGTGCGCGAGCGCATGACCACCCAGGACGTGGAGGCGATCATCCCGCAGACCCTCATCAACATCCGGCCCGTGGTCGCGTCGATGAAGGAGTTCTTCGGGACCTCGCAGCTTTCTCAGTTCATGGATCAGACGAACCCGCTGGCCGGCCTCACCCACAAACGCCGACTCTCGGCGCTCGGCCCCGGGGGGCTCTCCCGCGAGCGGGCCGGGTTCGAGGTCCGCGACGTGCACCCCTCGCACTACGGGCGGATGTGCCCGATCGAGACTCCGGAGGGCCCGAACATCGGCCTGATCGGGACGCTCTCGAGCTACGGCCGGATCAACCAGCACGGCTTCGTGGAGACGCCATATCGCAAGGTGACCGCCGGGCGCGTCACCGATCAGATCCACTACCTGTCCGCCGACGAGGAGGACCAGCACGTCATCGCGCAGGCCAACACCCCGCTCGACGGCAGGGGACGCTTCAGCGAGGACCACGTCCTCGTGCGGCGAAAGGGCGGCGACGTGGACTACGTGACACCCGCCGACGTCGACTACATGGACGTCTCACCGAAGCAGATCGTCTCGGTGGCGGCCGCGCTCATCCCCTTCCTGGAGCACGACGACGCGAATCGCGCGCTTATGGGCGCGAACATGCAGCGCCAGGCGGTCCCGCTGCTCCGGGCGGAAGCCCCCCTCATCGGCACCGGCATCGAGTTCCGCGCCGCGGTGGACGCGGGCGACGTCATCCAGGCCGAGGGGGCGGGAACGGTGGACGAGGTGTCCGCAGAGGTCATCACCGTCAGGGAGCGAGGCGGCGAGCTCCGCCCGTATCCGCTGCACAAGTTCCGCCGCTCGAACCAGGGGACGTGCATCAACCAGAAGCCCATCGTCAGCGAGGGCGACAAGGTGACCAAGGGCCAGATCATCGCGGACGGCCCGTCCACGGACCTGGGCGAGCTTGCTCTTGGCAAGAACCTGCTCGTCGCCTTCATGCCCTGGGAGGGGCACAACTACGAGGACGCCATCGTCATCTCCGAGCGCCTGGTGAAGGACGACGTGCTCACGTCCATCCACATCGAGGAGCACGAGGTGGATGCGCGGGACACGAAGCTCGGTCCCGAGGAGATCACGCGGGACATCCCGAACGTCTCGGAGGAGATCCTGAAGGACCTCGACGAACGCGGCATCGTCCGCATCGGAGCCGAGGTGAACCCCGGCGACTACCTCGTCGGCAAGGTGACCCCGAAGGGCGAGACCGAGCTCACGCCCGAGGAGCGCCTGCTGCGCGCGATCTTCGGCGAGAAGGCTCGGGAGGTCCGCGACACC
>JACDCJ010000133.1 GCA_013817655.1 Actinosomnolentus pattersoniae (SeqCode) | reverse complement strand
GTCCCAGACCTTCGCCCCCTACCCCGTGCGGGCTAGGGACACCACGGGGTCGGGTGACGCATTCAACGCCGGCCTGGTGACAGGCCTGGCGAGCGGCCTTCCGGCGGCGGATGCGATCCGCCTCGGCCTGCGGGCGGGGGCGTTCTGCGCGACGCGGCTCGGCGTCCTGGAAGGCCTGCCCACCCGAGAGCAGCTCGACCGGGAAGTACCCGGATGAGCCTGGAGGCTCGCTAGAGGGCCTGCCCCTTGCGATAGGGCACGCCGTCGGCCGCGGGGGGGCGCAGGCGTTGCGATGCGAGCGACAGCACCAGTAGCGTCGTGATGTGGGGGAGGAAGAAGACGAACTCCCTTGGAACCGTGTCCGTCACCACCCACCACCAGAGGAACACGGCCGAGGAGCCGACGAGGACGGCGGCAGACCAGCGCTGTCGACGACGTAGGACCACCCACAACGCCCCGAGGAAGAGCAGCACGGCCGCGAGGAGCAGCAGCGCGTGCTCGGCTCCGCGCAGCTTCAGGCCGTCTGCGTAACCGAATAGCCCCGCGGCCCCCAGTACGCCGCCGGGGCGCCAGTTCCCGAAGATCAGCGCGGCCAGTCCGATGAAGCCCCGGCCGGCCGTCTGCCCCTCGCGGTAGATCCCCGCGGCCTCGAGCACCAGGAAGGCTCCACCCAGGCCCGCGAGGCCCCCGGACAGGACGACACCGACGTACTTCATGAGGTACACGCGCACGCCGAGGGACTCGGCGGCGAGGGGGTGCTCGCCCACCGAACGCAGGCGAAGCCCGAACGCCGTCTTCCAGAGCACCCAGAAGGAGATCGGCACCAGCACGAAAGCGATGACCGTGAGCCAGGACAGGCTGCCCGTGAGGCCCTTCACGAGGGCTCCGACGTCGGATACCAGGAACCATTGCTGGCGCTCGAGCCATCCGAAGAGGTCGGGACTCTGCCACCCGAGGATCTGCCCTCCTGCCAGGAACGGCACGCTGAACGAACCGACCGACCCCTGGACCTGTGGGGATTGCGTAGCCCCGCCTCCCTGTCCGGTGAACGCGATGACCGAGAGGAAGCGGGCCACCCCCGCCGCCAGGATGTTGATGGCCACGCCGGAGACGACGTGGTCGATGCCGAAGGTCACCGTCGCGACGGCATGGAGAAGTCCGCCGAGCGCACCGCCGATGACCCCGAAGGCGGCCCCCTGCCACGGGCCGAACTCCACGCCCGCCCACGCGCCGAACCACGTCCCGAGGATCATCATCCCCTCCAGGCCGATGTTGACGATCCCGGCCCGCTCCGCGTACACGGCCCCCAGGCCGGCGAGCAGGATGGGGACGGCGAGGCGGAGGGCGGCTCCGAACGTCCCGCTGGACGTGAGACCGATCGTGCCCGTGGCCACTCGGACGAACGAAAGGACCACCACGGCGACGATCACCAACAGCACGGCTACGCGGGTCCTGTCGGAACCGGCCGGTCCGCCACGCGAGGCTTCGACGAGCGGACCCGAGGAGGACGTCGGCTCGGCGAGCACCATCAGGCGGGAACCCCCGTCGCCTCGGGTGACGCGGCCCTCGTTCGCTCGGCGGCCGCCCGGACCTCCTGCGCCTCGATGAGCCGGCGCACCACCTCGTAGGCGATGACGACCGAGAGGATGATGACGCCCTGCATGATGACGATGATCTCCTTGGGAACGTCCTCCAGGTCCAGGATCTGAGCCGACCGCTCGATGAAGCCGAACAGAAGAGCGCCAAGCGCGATCCCGGCCGGGTGATTCCGTCCGAGAAGCGCGACGGCGATGCCCGTGAAGCCGAGCCCCACCGGAAAGTCGAGGGTGTATCGGTGAAAGAAGCCCAGTAGGTCGGACATCCCCACCAACCCGGCGATCCCGCCGCTCAACAGCATCGTGCGAATTACCATCCCGCCAGGATGAACACCACTCACCCTGGCGGCGTCGGGGTTCAATCCGGAAGCCCGCAGATCGAAGCCGAACCTCGTGCGCCAGACCAGCAGGTAGTAGCCGAGGCCGACCAGAACGGCCATCGTGACGAAGCCGAAGAGGTCGGGTCGGTCGGTGAGCCCGAAGAGTCCGTTGAGCGCCGGGAGCCGGCCGGACGCCGGGATCGGCGGCGTCTTGATGATCAGGTCGTTCGGGGCGTTCTCGGCTCGCAGGTAGTTGGCCAGGAGATAAGCGGAGATACCCGTCGCGATGAAGTTCATCATGATCGTGGAGATCACCTCGTGGACGCCGCGAGTCACCTTCAGGACGCCCGGGATGCCGGCCCACACGGCCCCGACCGCCACCCCCACCGTCACGATGAGGGCTATGTGCAGCGGAGCGGGCAGGGTGACCGCCGCCCCGACCGAGGCCGCCAGCAGCGCGGCCAGCCGGTACTGTCCCTCCACGCCGATGTTGAAGAGGTTCATCTTGAAGCCGATCGCCACCGCGAGGCCCGCGAGGAACAGCGGAACCGCGCGGTTGACGATGGAGATGAGGGAGTCGGTGGTCGTCCCGTAGCTCGCCATGGAGCTGAACGCGTCCACCGGGCTCTTCTCGATGAGAAGCAGCGCCGCGGACGAAACGAGCAGGGCGAGGATCAGGGCGGACGCGGGCGCCAGCATCCCCAGTCCGATCCGCCGAAGGGTCACGCTGATTCCTCAGCCGCACCCGCGCCCGTCATGAACCCTCCAAGCTCCTCGGGCGTGACGGTCCTCGGATCGACGTGCGCCACGAGCCTGCCCCCGTAGATCACCCACAGCGTGTCGGAGAGCCCGATCAGCTCCTCGAGGTCGGCCGAGACCAGCAGGACCCCCAGGCCCGCGCCGCGGGCCTGCTTGATCTGCTCCCATACTGCGGCCTGCGCCCCCACGTCGATCCCACGCGTGGGCTGGGCGGCGATCAGGACCTTGGGGCCGGAGGTCATCTCGCGGCCCACGATCAGCTTCTGCTGATTCCCTCCGGAGAGGGCGTGGGCCGAAACCTCAGAGCTCGGCGCCATGACCCGGAAGTGGTCGATGACCTCCGATGTCCGCCCACGGGCGCCCTGCCGGTCGATCCAGAAACCCTTGGAGAATGGAGGCCGCGTTTGGTAGCCCAGCATGGCGTTCTCCCACAGCGGCGCCGAGAGCAGGAGTCCGCGGGAATGGCGGTCCTCCGGTATGTAGCTGATGCCGGATTCCCGGCGCGATCGCGTCCTCCACGCGGTGATGTCCCTCTCACCCAGCCGCACGACCCCGCCCTCCACAGCCCGGATCCCCATGATCGCCTCGATCAGCTCGGACTGGCCGTTGCCCTCGACCCCGGCGATCCCGACCACCTCGCCGCAATGGATCCGAAAGCTCACGTCGCGAAGCACCTCCTGCCCCTCGTCGCCCCGAAGGCTCAGCCCCTCCACCGCGAGCGCGACCGTCTCGGTCACGGTGGACTCCCTGATCTCGGGCCGTGGCAGCTCGCTGCCGACCATCAGCTCGGCGAGCCGGTGGGCGGTTACTTCCGCCGGCTTCACCGCCGCGACCGTCCGCCCTCCCCGCATCACCGTGATGGTGTCGGCCACCTCGAGCACCTCGTCGAGCTTGTGGGAGATGAAGATGACGGTCACGCCCTGTCTCTTCAGTCCGCGAAGGCTCGCGAAGAGACCCTGTACCTCCTGCGGGACGAGCACGGCCGTCGGTTCGTCGAGGATGAGGATCCGAGCCCCCCGGTAGAGGACCTTCAGGATCTCGACCCGCTGCCGCTCCCCGACCGCGAGATTCTCCACAAGCCGGTCGGGGTCCAGCGCCATCCCGTAGCCCCCGGCAAGCTCGCGGATGCGGTCCCTCGCCTCGGAGAACCGGATCACGCTCGCCACCGTGGGCTCGGCCCCGAGGATCACGTTCTCCAGGATCGTGAGGTTGCGGGCCAGCATGAAGTGCTGGTGAACCATCCCGATCCCCGCCTCGATGGCGTCCTTGGGAGATCGGAAGTGGACGTCCTCGCCGTTGATCAGGATCGTTCCCTCGTCGGGCCTCTGCATGCCGTAGATGACCTTCATGAGGGTCGACTTGCCGGCCCCATTCTCGCCCACGACGGCGTGGATCTCCCCGGATTCGACGAGAAGGTCGACGTCCTGGTTGGCGACGACGCCGGGGAACCGCTTTGTGATCCCCCGGAGCTCGACCGTGGGCGCCCGATCCCGGTCGCTCACGTGGATGCGTCCGCCGGGTCGCTAACCCTCGGGCGTGGTGGGGACTTCGATCTCGCCGTCGATGATCTGCTGCTTGAGGTCCTCGAGCTGGTCGGTCACGTCGTCGAGGAACCCCCCGGAGGGCGAGTATCCGACCCCGTCCACGGACAGATCGAAGGTTCTGTACCCGCCGGTGAGGTTCCCCCCCACGAAGTCCCCGATGGTCTCGTAGACCGCCACGTCCACACGCTTCAGCATCGAGGTCAGGATGTGCGGCTGCTGCTCGGGCGGTGCCGACTGGTACTGGTCGGAGTCCACGCCGATCGCCCAGAGCTGGGTTCCGGTCTCCTCGGACTTCTCGACGGCCGCCTGGAACAACCCGCTCCCCGAGCCGCCCGCGGCGTGGTACACCACGTCGGCCCCGTTGTCGTACATGCCGGCCGCGATCTCCTGTCCACGGGCCGGATCGCCGAAGCCGCTGAAGTCCGGCGGCTGGCTGATGTACTGGACGTCGATCTCGATGTCCGGGTTGATCTGCCGCGCCCCGGCCTCGTAGCCCGCCTGGAACTTCTTGATCAGGTCGATCTCCACGCCGCCGATGAAACCGATGTGACCCGTCTCGGACTTGAGCGCCGCGGCGGCTCCGACCAGGAACGAGCCCTGCTCCTCGGCGAACAGCAGCGACGTGACGTTGGACTCCTCCGTCAGATCCTCGGCTCCGTCACAGGTCGTGGCGTCGATGAACCCATCCACGTCGGCGAAGGACACATCGGGGAACTCGAGGGCCGTGGCGCAGATGTCCTGGGCGAAGAGGAACCCGACGCCGATGATCAGCGAGAAATCCTGCTCGGCCAGCAGGCGGAGCAACTCGCCCCGGTTGGTTCCTCCCTGGTTCGGCTCGAGCTCCTCCGCTTGGATCTCGAAGTCCGCGGTCGACTTGTCGAGACCGGCGGCGGCCGCGTCGTTGAAGGAGAGGTCGCCCCGACCGCCGATGTCGTACACCATCCCGACGCGCGGTGGCTCCTCACCCGGCGTGCCGCCCATCCCCGGCGTGCCCTCGTCCTCACCGCATGCGGCGGCGACGAGCGCGAAGCTCAGAACGAGCGCCATCCCGAAACGAATCCTCAGCCTCATATCTCCTCCTTGCCGACCCCGTCGTGCTCTCGGGCGGGCCTGAAGGGCCGCGGATGGGGAGTCCGCCTTCGGACCCGTGCCTTTCCGTACTGTGCTGGAACAGCCGCCGGTAGGTCAACTCGGAAGGCGGGTCACCCAGGGCGGCCGCTAGCATATCCTGCGTCGTGGCGCTGACCGTCGTGGACCACCCGCTGGCCCAGCAC
>JACDCJ010000016.1 GCA_013817655.1 Actinosomnolentus pattersoniae (SeqCode) | reverse complement strand
TCGGGGTACACCAGCCATCCGATCAATAGTGCCAGCCCCGCGACGCTGGCGATCGTCGCGACGAGCACGTGCTGCCGCTCGAGGGCCGCGGCGAGTGCGAGGGACAATGTTGCGGCCAGCACGAGTCGCAGGGTGGTCCCGTTCGCCTCGAAGACGCGGCCGAAGGCCACCGTCCCCGCGGCGAGGAGGGCCAGGAGCGCTCCTAGAAGGAGAGCGCGCCCGCCCGGAGCTTCTTGCTCGACGTCGATCGCCATACGTCCTCGAGGGTTCCGTCGGGGGAAAGGAGATGCACCTGCCATCCGGTTCGCTGGAGGGAAGCGCGCGCGGCGGAGGCCCGCCCCTCCATCTCCGCGGCGCCCTGCGGCGACATCCCGGAGAGCGCCACCGGATAGACGAACACGGCTAGTTTGCGCCCGAATGCCGAACCGAGGCGCGAGAGGGCGGGAACCTCTCCGGCGAGCGGGGGAGCACCGATGACGGCCAGCGTCGTGTCCGAGACGGCGGAGCCTCGCAGGCCGGAGAGCACCTCCGCCACGCTCTTCATCCGCACGGCTCCGATGCCGGCCAGGGTCTCGAGCAGCAGTGCCTCGCTGACGGGGCGTGGAGCGGAGTTCGCCGTCGCCAGGCTGACGGAGAACCCGGAACGGATGAGGGCTCGTCCGAGGCTGGCCGCTGCCGAGATCGCCTTTTCGAAGCCCGGCGAACCGGCCATCCCGAGCACGGTGCTGCGGCTGTCGATGAACACGGTGGCGGCGGCGCGGCGGGTCGATTCGTCCTGACGGATCATCAGCTTCCTGGTTCGCGCGACGCTCGGCCAGTGGATGCGCCGCAGATCGTCACCGTGGACGTACTCCCGCATGGTGTAGAACTCGGCGGCCGAACGGTAGAGGTGGCGGACGGCGGCGTCCCCGGCCCCGGAGCCCTGCGTCGCGAGCCCTCCCGCCTGGATGTCCTCCACCTCCGGATACACGACGACCTCGCTCCCCTCCACGACGCGCACGTTGGCCCGCGCGAGTCCGAAGGGGTCGGTGACGTAGATAGTGAGGGGACCGAGCGAGAATCGGCCGCGCTGCCGGCACACCACGCTGTAGGAGACGGTCTCCGAGTTGCGGGTTGGAATCCCCGAGACCACCATCCGGGCGTGCCGTCCGAGCAGGGGGGGAAGCGCGTCCTCCAGCAACAGGAAGGGGAGCGTGGAGCGGCCGCGATTCGCCACTGTCACCGAGACAACTACGCGCGTACCGGGGAAGACCCTGGCGGAGGAGAGGTGACGCCGGACGTCGAGTCTGGCCTTGCTCCAGCGCACGAACATGGTGGCGATGAGGGGGACGACGACGATGCCCACCGCCAGCATGTGGAGATCCCGTGAACCGAGGAGGCGCGCCGACACCCACAGGGCGAGGCCGGCGCCTACCGCGACCCAGCCGCGGTGGGTGGGCACGAGCGGTCAGGCCTTTCCTCTGACCGGGACGGGGACCTCCTGGAGGATCTCGGTCAGGATGGCCTCCACGGTCCGCCCGCTCATCGCCGCATCGGCGGCGAGGAGGAGCCGGTGGGCGATGACGGGGAGGACCAGGGACTTGACGTCCTCGGGCATGACGTAGTCGCGGCCGTCGGTAGCAGCCATGCCACGTGCGGCCCGTAGCAGCATGATCGAGGCGCGGGGGCTCGCGCCCAGGTACAGGTCGGGATGCCGTCGGGTGGCGTCGGAGATGGCCACGATGTAGCGCTGGATGGGCATCGCGACGTGGACGCTTCTGGCCATGGCGATCATCCCGGAGACGCCCGGCGCGTCGGTCACGGAACGGCAGTCGTCGAGCGTCGAGACGATTCCGTGGGTGCCGAGGATGTTCGTCTCGAACTCGGCACTCGGATAGCCGATCGACAGGCGCATCATGAATCGATCGAGCTGCGCGTCTGGCAGCGGGTAGGTGCCTTCGTGCTCGATCGGATTCTGCGTGGCGATGACCATGAAGGGAGTGCCGAGCCCATAGGTCACCGTGTCCACCGTCACCTGGCGCTCTTCCATGCTCTCGAGCAGCGCCGACTGCGTCTTCGGGCTGGCGCGGTTGATCTCGTCGCCCAGCACGATGTTGGCGAAGATGGCTCCGGGCTTGAACTCGAAGTCCCCACGCTCCTGGTTGAAGACGTTGACGCCGGTTATATCGGTGGGCAAGAGGTCGGGGGTGAACTGGATCCGCCGGAAGGAGCAGTCGATCGAGCGAGCCAGCGCCTTCGCCAGCATGGTCTTGCCGACGCCCGGAACGTCCTCGATCAGCAGGTGACCCTCCGCGATCAAGCAAACGAGGGCGAGACGGACCTCCATCTCCTTGCCCTGGACGACTTGCTGGATGTTGTCCGCTACGCTCGAGAAAGCGTTCACGAACCGTTCCCATTCCGCTGCTGCTCGACGTTCGACGCGTTCGGCCATGTCGCTCCCGACACTCGGATGGTCAATTCATCTTACCCATGGTACGGATGACGGCGGCCGCAGGGTTTCCGCTCCGCGACGACTCCGTCGAGCGGCACATTCGGTCGCAGGGGGCCATCGAAGACAAGACGTCGTGAGCCGCTCCAGGGTTCCAAACAGGGCCGTTGTTATACTCGGCCGCAGGTCCGCTGTGGGTAGATCCCTAGTCCTTAACGCGACGCTCAAACCCCTCGCGGTGGTTCCGGCCCGCAGGGCGGTGGTCCTCGTCCTCAAGGAGAAGGCCGATATCGTCGCGTCCAATGGGGTCGTGTTCCGGTCGGAGCGGGTCGAGGTCCCAGCTCCCTGCGTCGTCCGGTTGCGCTATTTCGTCCATGTCCCGTACCGAGCCGGCACAGCGCTCACTCGCCGGGCGGTGTTTGCGCGTGACGGCTGGGCCTGTCAGTACTGCGGCAATGCGGCCGAAAACATGGACCACGTCCTCCCCAAGTCCCGGGGCGGACCGCATTCCTGGGACAACGTCGTGGCGGCCTGCCGCCGGTGCAACTCACGCAAGGAGAATCGCCTTCCCCATGAGGTCGGGCTGAGCCTCTCCCGGGTGCCCCGAATTCCGGCGGACGGCTTCCGACTGTCCCTCGGACAGCTCGAGCCCGAGTGGGAGGAATACCTCTAGGACGCAAGTCGGCGTGACCGGCTAGCACCGGTCTCCGCGCCGCCGACGGATGGTTCTTCCTGGCTCCAGGCCCGAGCTTTCCCTCGGTTGTCCGCCTTCAGCTCCTCTCGAACACGAAAAGCGATCCCCCGGATTGGGCCTTCCTCCTTGACGTGGTGGAACTTCAGTGGCATAAACGTGGGACTAAGTGGAGGAGAAGGGTGTACCGGTGGCTGAACTGCTCGGCCAGCATCGCTATCAGCTCGACCCCAAGGGCCGCATCGCCCTGCCTGCCAAGTTCCGAGAGGCGATGGCCGAGGGCGTACACCTGACGCTGGGTCAGGACGGCTGTCTGTGGGCTTTTCCCGACGAAGAGTGGCGCAGGCGGAGCGAACAGGTCCGCTCCGCGCCGCTGACCGGGAAGCGTAGCCGGGCGTACAGCCGGATGTTCTTCGGCAACGCGGAGGCCGCCGATCTGGACCGGCAGGGTCGCCTGGTCATCCCGCAGCGACTTCGCACGGCGATCGGTCTCGAGCGCGAGGTCGTGGTGATCGGCGTGTACGACTGGCTGGAGATCTGGCCGACGCAGGTATGGGATCGATACGACGGCGCTCACTCCGGGAGCTACGTCGAGGGAACGCTCGAGCCGGACCGCGGATGAGCGCCGGGCCAGAGCGCGAGACGGGAAAGGAGGCTAGCGGTGAGGACGCCACGTCCGCTGCTCGACGAGGTCGGGCAGAGCTTCTACCTGATGGGGCTGATGGCCCTGATACTCGGTTCGTACGTCGGCCTCGGGCTGCTCGCCGTTCGGGCGCTTGGATAGCGTTCACCGGCCGGTCCTGGTCGATGACGTTGTTCGCCTCCTCCGGGGGAGCGGCCTCGTGATCGACGCCACCGTCGGCCTCGGGGGCCACGCGCTGGCCCTCCTGGATGGAGGCGTTCGTGCCGTCGTCGGCGTCGACCGAGATGCCTCCGCGCTGCGACGAGCGGAGGAGCGGCTTGCGGCCTTCGGCCCGCGTTTTCGCACCATCCGGTCCCGGTTCTCGGCGATCGCCGACGCGGCCGGGCGAGCCGGCGTGACCGAGGCGGACGGAGTGCTGCTGGACCTCGGCGTGTCCTCCATGCAACTCGACGAGCCCGCACGCGGGTTCGGCTTCCGCGCCGCCGGTCCGCTCGACATGCGGATGGGGGGAGACGAGGGGCCGGTCGCGGCCGACGTCGTGAACAACTACCCGGAAGAGGAACTTGCCCGGGTGATCTTCGAGTACGGGGAGGAGCGCTTCTCCCGGCGTATCGCAGGCGCGATCGTTCGCGCCCGGACCAGGTCGCCGCTCCAGAGCACCGACGAGCTCGCCCGCATCGTCGCCGGCGCCGTTCCATCGAAGCGGGGCGGGCCACATCCCGCCCGGCGAACCTTCCAGGCCATCCGGATCGAGGTGAACCAGGAGCTGGAGGAGCTCGCCGCCGTCCTTCCTCAGGCGGCGGGTCTCCTCCGGGGCGGCGGCCGGTTGGTGGTCATCGCCTACCACTCCCTCGAGGACCGCATCGTGAAGCGGTTCGTGCGGGACGAGTGCACTCTGCGACCTTTGACGAAGAAGCCCCTGCGCCCGGGAGCTGAGGAGACGGCGGAGAACCCCAGGGCCCGGAGCGCACGCCTTCGCGCGGCCGAGCGCCGCGTGGCGGAGGAGGGCCCGTGAGCCAGCGTCCCTTCCTCAGCGCGAGCACCGCCCGCCCCGAGCGGAAGGAGACCGCGCGGAGTGGCCGCCTGAGCGTGGTGCCTCCCCCCCGCCAGCACGTGGGCAGAGGCATCTGGTTCTTCGTCCTGGCGTTCGTTCTCACCGCCTCTCTGGTGACCGCGGTGGTTGTCCTGCAGGTCCTCGTCTCCCAGGGGTCGTTCGGCGTCCAGGAGCTCGCGCGCCTGACCACGCGGCTGGAGCGGGACAACGGGGAGCTCCGCCGGCAGGTGGCCGAGCTCTCGGCGCCGAGCCGAATCGTCGAAGAGGCACGCGGGTCGGGCCTGCGACCTCCACAGGAGGTCGAGATCGTATTCGTCGAAGGGAGAGGGCGAGCCGGAGACGGCGCTGACGCCTCGGGCGACGAAGGATCGGACCGATGAACGGAAGCGGCGGACGGAAGGGGAACGGCCGACGGAGGCCCGGCGTGACCGGCGGGCGTCCGACGCCATCCCGCCGTCCACGACGCCGGCTCCTGCGACCCCCGGCTCAGCGTCTCATTGGCCTTCTCGTGGTCTTCGTCCTTGGTTTCTCCGGGATCCTCGTGCGGCTGGTCGTACTTCAGGTGGCGGACGCGTCCGCCTACCAGGACCTCGCTCAGGCGCAGCGCGGCCGGGCGATCAGCTTGCCCGCGCCCCGCGGCTCGATATTCGATCGCGACCTGCACGAGCTCGCGATGTCGCTGCCCGCCAAGGCGGTGTTCGTGGACCCCGCTCTGGTCCGCAAGCCTATGCAGGTGGCGAGGACGGTGGCCGGGGTCCTCGACCTTTCTCCCGCCGAGGTCTACGCGGCGGTGACGGCTGCCGAGGGTCGTTTCGTCTACCTCGCCCGCGGGGTGGAGGTGGAGACGGCCGAACGCCTGAAGGATATGAAGCTACCCGGCATCGGGTTCCTCGACGAGACTCGCCGGTACTACCCGGCCGGTGAGGTCGCGTCCCAGGTCCTCGGGTTCGCGGGGGTCGACGGGACCGGGCTAGAGGGTCTGGAGCGTCAGTACGACTCGCTCCTGGATGGCCGGGAGGGTCATGCTCAGGTTGAGGAAGACCCCAACGGGCGGATGATCCCTCAGGCCGTACGGCGGGACGACCCTCCCGTTCCCGGCCGGGACATCGTGCTCACCATCGACCAGGACCTGCAGTATCGGGCTCAGGCTTCGCTCGAGAGGGCGGTCCGCACGAACAAGGCACGCGGTGGAACCGTCATCGTGATGGACCCGAAGACCGGCGACGTACTGGCGATGGCCACCTATCCCTGGTTCGACCCCAACCACTTCGCCGCGGCGTCTTCGGAGGAGTGGCGGAACCGGGCTGTCACCGACGCCTTCGAGCCCGGATCGGTCAACAAGGTGATCATGGCGGCGGCCACGCTCGAACTGGGACTGGTGACCCTCGACCAGAGGTTCAACATTCCCGACGAGATACAGGTCTTCGACCGGACTTATCACGACGCCCACTCTCACCCGATGGAGCAGATGACCCTCGCCGACATCGTGGCTCAGTCGAGCAACGTCGGCGCCATCACCGTGGCGCAGCTCCTCGGCGACGAGATGCTCGCCTCATATCTGTACGACTTCGGCTTTGGAAAGCCCACGGGGATCGGGTTCCCGGGTGAGTCGCCCGGCATCCTCGCGCCACCGGAGGAGTGGTGGGGGACGACGTTGCCCTCGATCTCCATCGGCCAGGGAGTCGCCGTGACCGCCCTTCAGATGGCCGGCGTGTACGCCACGATCGCGAACGGCGGGGTCTCGGTCCGGCCACGGCTCGTCCGAGGGACGATCGAAGACGACGGCGCTTTCGCGCCATTCCCCCCGTCGCCCACGCGCCGCGTTGTCTCCGAGGACACGGCCGCCGCCGTCACGCGAATTCTGTCCTACGCGGTCCAGGTGGGCACCGGCGGGGAGGCCGAGATCCCGGGCTTCTGGGTCGCCGGCAAGACGGGAACCGCGCAGAAGCCACGGCCGAACTCCCTCGGGTACAGCGACAAGTACGTTGCCTCGTTCATCGGCATCACCCCGGCATCCGACCCGGCCCTCGTCGTCGCCGCGGTTCTGGACGAGCCGGAGACGAAATACGGGGGAGTCGCAGCGGCTCCACTCTTCCAGGAAGTGGCCCGGTTCGCCTTGGCCCTGCTGCGAGTGCCGCCGGCACCTAAGCCACCCACTCCTCCGAGCGCCTCGCCGGCGGGTTAGGGTGAACCAGGGCCATGCTAGGACCCTTGCTCGCAGATCTCCTGACAGGCGTGGACGAGGCCGAGTCCAGCGGGGACGCCGCGGTCGCCGTGACGGACGTGACGCACCGATCGGCGGAGGTTCGCTCCGGAGCTCTCTTCTTCTGCGTCCCCGGGGAGCACGTCGACGGGCACGCCTACGCGTCCGAGGCGGCCTCGCGCGGCGCCTCCGCGATTGTGGTGGAGCGATGGGTCGGAGATCTCCCGGTGGTCCAGGTTCGCGTCCCCTCGGTCCGGCGGGCGATGGGTCCGATCGCCTCGTCGTTCTTCGAACGGCCCTCCGAGCGAATGTCGCTCATCGGCGTCACCGGAACGAACGGCAAGACGACGACGACCTACCTCCTCGAGTCGATCTTCGTCGAAGCGGGCCTGCCGTCGGGCGTCATCGGCACGACGGGCGTCCGGATCCTCGGACGGACGGTGCCGTTCGAACGGACGACGCCGGAGGCACCCGATCTCCAGAGGCTTCTCCGGCGCATGGCTGACGAAGGGGTGGTGACCGTCGCGATGGAGGTCTCCTCGCACGGCCTGGACCAGCATCGCGTCGACGGGACCCGCTACTCGTGCGCGGTGTTCACGAACCTTTCGCAGGACCACCTCGACTATCACCCGTCCATGCAGGAGTACTTCGACGCGAAGGCGCGACTGTTCACCCCCGAGCTCTCCGAGCGCGCCGTCGTTAACGCCGACGTACCGGAAGGCCGGGCGCTCGCTCGCCGGTCGCTCGTCAGGACGCGAACATTTGGCCTCGAGCCGGGCGCGGAAATTCGCGCGAGCGATGTCGAGGTGACCCATTCGGGAATCTCCTTCAGTGTTGACGGACTCGCAGTCCGATCGCGGCTTCGGGGTAACTTCAACGTCTCGAACTGCCTGGGCGCTCTGGCGGCGGCCAGGGCGATCGGCATCGACGACGCTACCATCGTTCGAGGGATCGGCGCGCTTTCCGGGGTGCCGGGGCGGTTGGAACCGGTGGAGGCCGGGCAGGCCTTCTCCGTGCTCGTCGACTACGCCCACTCGCCGGACAGCCTGGACAACGTCCTGCGCACGGTCCGGGACCTCACCGCCGGTCGCGTCGTGGTCGTCTTCGGGTGTGGCGGGGACCGCGACCGCGGCAAGCGCCGGCTCATGGGACGGGCCGCCACCGCGCTCGCCGACCTGTCGATAATCACCAGCGACAACCCGCGTTCGGAGGAACCCGGAGCGATAATCGCGGAGATCGAGCCCGGCGCACGGGAGGGTGGCGGGTCCTACGCTGTCGAGGCCGACAGGCGAGCGGCGATCCGTCTCGCGCTTACCGAGGCGCACGCCGGCGACGTCGTGCTCATCGCGGGAAAGGGACACGAGACGGGCCAGGAGTTCCGGGATCGCACCCTTCCCTTCGACGACCGAATCACGGCGATCGAGGAGCTCCGCTCCCTCGGCCTGACTGGGGACCGATGAACCCCCGGATGCCATCGCAGGTGGCGACCGATGTCCACGGCCACCTGATCGGTGCGGCCCGGGATCGCGGGCCCGTGAACGGTTGTGCGATCGACAGCCGCCGGGTTCGGCCCGGCGATCTCTTCGTCGCTCTGAGCGGCGGGCACGTCGACGGCCACCACTACATCGGGGAAGCCTTCGCTCGCGGGGCCGCGGCCGCCCTGGTTCGTCGGGGCGGTTGGGCGCGGAGCCGGGACGCTCCCGCGGGGCCCATCGTCGAGGTCGACGATCCCGCCCGCGCCCTCCTCGATCTCGCGCGGGCCGAGCGAGGTCGCCTGAGCGCGACCGTCATCGCCGTAACGGGCTCGACCGGAAAGACCTGCACCAAGGACTTCACCGCGGCGGTCCTCGGGCGACGTCTGCGGGTGACGGCCAGCCCGGCGTCGTTCAACAACGAGGTCGGGTTGCCTCTCACCATCCTCGCTGCGGATGGCACCACCCAGGCGGTCGTCTGCGAGATGGGCAGCCGGGGCCGGGGGCACATCCGCGCACTCTGCGAGATCGCCAGACCGCAGGTCGGGGTCGTCACGAACGTGGGTTTGGCGCACCTCGAGCTGTTCGGCTCGCTCGAGGCGCTGCACGCCGCGAAGGCCGAGCTGCCGCAGGCCCTTCCCGCCGGGGGAACGGCGGTGCTGAACGCCGACGATCCAGTAGTCCGCGGGTACGCCGATTCGACCGACGCAGACGTGGTGCGTTTCGGGCTGGGTCACGATGCCGTCGTCCGGGCGGAGGCGCTCGCGCTCGAAGAGCGCACCGGGCGCTCTCGGTTCCGTCTCGAGACGCCGGACGGCAGGGCCACGGTTCACCTTCCGGTCCCAGGTGAGCACATGGTGGCGAATGCGCTGGCCGCGGCGGCGGTCGGGTGGGTACTCGGCGTGCCGGTCGAGGAGTCGGCCGCCGGCCTGGCGGCCGCCCAGGTCGGCGGGAGCCGCATGGAGGTGTTCGAGACGCCGGCCGGGCTGCGCATAGTCAACGACGCCTACAACGCCAACCCGGCCTCGATGGCCGCCGCCCTGAAGGCGGCCCGCTGGATGGCCGGTGACGGTCGCTGCATCGCCGTGCTCGGGCCGATGGCCGAGCTCGGCCCTGACTCCGCCGATCATCACGAGCGCCTCGGCGAACTCCTCGTCCGCCTTGGCATCGACGGGCTGGTTACGGTGGGCGACCGGGCGCGCCGCATCGCCGTCGGCGCCGAACGGGAAGGACTCGAGCCCGAGCGGATCGTGACCTGTGGCGACTCCGACGAAGCCGTCGAGGCCCTCCGGACCTTCCTTGGCCCCCGGGACCTGGTCCTGGTCAAGGCCTCTCGTGCCGCCCATCTCGACCGGGTCGCCAAAGCGCTGCGCGATCGCTCGACGAGCGCCACCCCCGGGGATGCCGCCACCTCGGACCCGGCGGCTGGCGCTCGAGCGCCTGCCGGAAAGCGGGCCTCGTGACCGCCATCCTCCTCGCGGCAGGAGCGGGACTCCTCGTCACGCTCCTCGGCACACCGCTCGCGATCCGCCTCTTTCGCGTGTGGGGATGGGGACAGCTCATCCGGGAGGACGGCCCACAGGGGCACCTCGAGAAGTTGGGGACGCCCACGATGGGCGGCGTCGTCATCATCGCGGGCATGCTGGCAGCCTACGTGGCGGCCAGGGCGGCGTTCGGCCGAATCACCGTTGCGGGACTCGCCGTCCTCGGGGTCGCCGTGGGCCTCGGGATCGTCGGGGCGACGGACGACCTCCTCAAGATCCGCCGGCAGCGATCCCTCGGCCTGAACAAGACGGCGAAGATTCTCGGCCAGGCGCTCATCGCCGTCGGCTTCGCTGTCGTGGCGCTCAAATTCACCCAGGTGGGCGCCGAGGTCTCCTTCATCCGCGACACGGGATTGAAGCTCGGCGCCGTCTTCTTCATCTGGGTCTTCATCATGGTGGCCGCCGCGTCGAACGGCGTGAACCTCACCGATGGTCTGGACGGGCTGGCGTCGGGGTCCTCCGCGCTCGTCCTGGCCGCTTACGTGATCATCCCGTTCTGGCAGTTCAGGCACTCGTGCTTCGTCGCGGAGGCGCTGCCCGCCTGCTACGAGGTTCGTCAGGCGCCCTCCCTGGACGTCGCGATCGTGGCGGCGGGAGCGCTGGGGGCGGTCGCGGGATTCCTCTGGTGGAACGCGGCGCCGGCGCGGATCTTCATGGGAGACACGGGGTCCCTGGCTCTGGGAGGGGTGCTGGCGGGCCTGGCGATCATGACCGACACGCAGCTTCTCCTGCTGATCCTCGGGGGGCTTTACGTGCTCGTCACGACCTCGGTCATCGTGCAGGTGGGGGTCTTCAAGATGACCGGAAGGCGGGTGTTCCGGATGGCTCCGATCCACCATCACTTCGAGCTGATCGGATGGCCGGAGTTCACCGTCATCGTTCGTTTCTGGATTCTCGCCGGGCTGGCGGTGGCGTTCGGGCTGGGCCTGTTCTACGCCGACTTCCTCGCGCGAGGAGGCATCCAATGAGCGGGCTCTTCGCGGGAGAGCGAGCGGTCGTCGTGGGATTCGGGGCGAGTGGAAGAGCCGCCTCCTCGGTGCTGGCCGGGGAAGGCGCACGTGTGCGCGTCAGCGAGGCCAAGACGGCCTCGGGGCTCCGGGCGGGGGGGGAACGAGCGGAGGACGCGCTTCCCAACGAGCCCCTCGAGCGGATCGAGATCCTGACGGGAGGCCACCGCGCGGAGCACCTCGACGGCGCCACGCTCGTTGTGACGAGCCCGGGGGTGCCGGAGAGCGCGCCGATCCTGATGGAGGCTCGCCGCCGGCGGCTGCCCATCTGGAGCGAGCTCGAGGTCGGCGCGCGCCTCTGCCGGGTTCCTGTTGTGGCCGTCACCGGAACGAACGGAAAGACGACCACCGTCGAACTCATCGCCGAGATGATGCGCTCCTCCGGGCTGCGCGCGAGGGCCTGCGGCAACGTCGGATACCCCTTCTCGGTGGCAGCCACCGAGACGTTCGACGCCCTTGCGGTCGAGGCCTCCTCCTTTCAGCTGCGGTTCACGACGACGCTCGCGCCGCGCGTCTCCGTGCTCCTTAACCTGGCGCCGGACCACCTGGACTGGCATGGCTCCTACCGCTCCTACGCGGCGGCCAAGGCTCGCATCTTCGCGAACCAGCGGGGCGACGATGTGCACGTCGGGAACGCCGACGACACGCAGGCCGCGCGGGTGTCGGCCACCGCCCCCTGCATGCGCCGGTGGTTCAGTTCGGGGCCGCCCGATGCGGGGCAGGTCGGGATCGTGGACGGCAGCATCGTCGCGCGCGTGGACGGCGAGCATCATCTCGGCGTCCCGGCCGTGGCGGGGCGCGGTTTCCTGTCCGACGCCGCCGCGGCGGCCGCGGCGGCGCTGGCGTTCGGAACCCCCCTCCAGGCCGTCTCCTCTGCGCTTTCGACCGCTCGGCCCCTGCCGCACCGCGGGATGGTGGTGGCGCGGATCGGACGCGTCCGCTTCGTGGACGACTCGAAGGCGACGAACCCTCACGCCGCCCTGGCCGCCATGGACGGGATGACGGCGGTGGTGCTGATCGCCGGAGGCCTCTCGAAGGGAGTCGATCTTTCGCCCCTCGCCGCCGCCGCGCCGTCGCTCGCCGGCGTGGTCGGGATCGGAGAGGCGGCGCCCGAGCTCATGACGCTCTTCGAAGGCCTGGTGCCGGTCGAGACCGCCGCCTCGATGCCGGACGCCGTCCGGCGTGCGTTCCGGATGGCGCCCGCGGACGGCACGATCCTGCTCGCCCCCGCCTGCGCCAGCCAGGACATGTTCCGCGACTACCGCCAACGGGGCGAATGCTTCGCCGACGCGGCCCTCGCCCTCGTGCGAGGGGCCGGAAGCGCTGCGGGAACGGATGACCGGAGGAGGCTGCATGCCTAGCGAGACGGCGGTGCTGGGAACACGACCGCGACTTCGCGCCGTTCGCCCGGGGGAGCTCTCGCCGGCGGCGGCCCGCGCGAAGTCCGAGCGAAGCGCCCGCCGGATGCTGCTGACGCTGGCGATCGCGGTGACCGCCCTGACGATCCTCGGTCTCGTGATGGTGCTCTCCGCGAGCTCCATCTCGGCGTTCACTCGATACGGATCGAGCTTCTGGTTCTTCAAGCGGCAGCTCACCTACGCCGTTATCGGCGGGGTGGCGGCCACGCTCGCGACCCGCGTGCCCCATCGGTTCTGGCAGCGGGTCTGGGCGCCGTTGACCTTCGGGACTCTCGCGCTCCTCGTGCTGGTCCTGCAGCCCTCGATCGGGACGCGGGTGGCCGGGTCGTCGAGATGGATCTCGTTGGGTTCGTTCACCATCCAGCCTTCGGAGCTCGCGAAGCTCGCCGCGGTGACGGCCACCGCCGCCATCCTGACGCGGCACCTGAAGTACATCGACGACTCGATTCGCTGGATGGTCAGCTTGGTCCCGATCGTCGGAGTGACCGGAGGCCTCGTCATGATGCAGCCCGACCTCGGTACCACGATGGTCATCGTGGGTGCGGTGCTGCTCATGCTGTTCGTGGCCGGCGTCCGCCTCCGCTTGCTCGCCGTCACGACGATGCTCACCACCGGTCTCGGAGCGCTCCTGATCATGGGAGAGACCTATAGGCGCGTCCGTTTCCTGTCGTTCCTCAATCCGTGGGCGGACCCGCAAAACACCGGATATCAGATCATCCAGTCGCTCATCGCGCTGGGATCCGGTCAGCTCATCGGGGTCGGGTTGGGCGCCAGCCGGCAGAAGTGGGCGTACGTGCCGAACGCGCACACGGACTTCATCTTCTCGATCATGGGAGAGGAGCTCGGGCTCATCGGCGAGTTCGTCGTGCTGGTCCTCTTCGGAGCGATCGTCTACGCCGGGGTCCGGATCGCCCTGCAGTCGCGCGACACGTTCGGGCGACTCCTGGCGGCCGGCATCACCGGCTGGATCGGCCTGCAGACCCTCGTGAACCTCGGGGCCGTCACCGGCGTACTTCCCATCACGGGAGTGCCGCTCCCGTTCATGTCCTACGGCGGCTCCTCGCTGGTTGTCTCCCTCGTGGCGGTGGGCATCCTCTTCTCCATCGGCAGGGACGGACTTCGCGCGGTTCGCTCGAAGTCCCGGCCGCCGGCACCGCCGGAGTGAAGCCACCATGCGATTCGTGATCGCGGGCGGCGGCACGGCGGGCCACGTCCTTCCGGCGGTCGCGCTGGCTCGTGAGCTTCGGAGCCGGGGGCACGAGGTGAGATTCGTCGGGACGGAGCGCGGCGTCGAGGCGGCGCTCGTTCCCGCCGCCGGTTTCCAGCTCGCGGTCGCCCCGGCCCTTCCGTTCGTGCGAAAGCTCTCGCCCGTCGCGCTGCGCGCGCCCCTGACTGCCATCCGCGCGGTTCGCCGCTGCCGGCAGCTGGTTCGCGGAGCGGCGGCCGTGGTCGGCATGGGCGGGTACGTGAGCGTCCCGGCGGTACTCGCGGCCGCGCGCGAGCGTGTTCCCGTGGTGCTGCACGAGCAGAACGCCGTGCCCGGCCTCGCCAACCGAGCTCTCTCCAGGATCGCGAAGGCGGTGGCGCTGTCGTTTCAGGACGCGCGCCGTTCCTTCGGTCGCCGAGGGCTCCTGATTCGCGTCACCGGAAACCCGGTGCGGGAAGAGATCCTGCGGGTTCCGGAGGAACGCGAACTGCTTGCCAAGGAGGCGGCGGTCCAGCTCGGTCTGGACCCCGCCCGACGGACGGTGGTGGTCTTCGGTGGGAGCCAGGGAGCCCTCCGTCTGAACTCCGCGGCGCTGGGCGCCTGCCGAATCCTGCCGGCGGGGGAGGGCCTCCAGATGCTGCTCCTGGCGGGCCGGGCGCACGCCGATCGCGTGACCCGTGAGGCACCCGCCCCGGGCTCGGGGATCCCCCTGCGAATCGAGGCGTACCTGAACCGAATGGAGCTCGCCTACGCCGTTGCCGACCTGGTCGTGTGTCGGGCCGGCGCGACGACCGTCGCAGAGGTGGCGGCCTGCGGCCTCCCGGCCGTGCTGGTCCCGTACCCGTTCGCGACCGGCCGTCACCAGGAGGCGAACGCCAGGGCGCTGGAACGGGCCGGCGGGGCGATCGTGCTCCGCGACGAGGACGTCTCCGGCGAGGCGCTGGCCACCTGCGTATCGGCCTTGACGGGGGATCCCTACCGCCTTGGCGCCATGGCCCGAGGATCCCTCTCCGCCGGCCGGCGGGACGCAGGCCCGGCGCTGGCCGATCTCGTTGAGGAGGTCGGACGTGCCGGCCGCTGAGCATCCATCCCTGGCCCCCTACGCCCCGCGGCCGGGAACGATCCCGACCCTGCCGGTGCCGGACCCGGCGACCTGGCGCGCCCTTCATCTGATCGGCATCGGAGGCGCCGGGATGAACGGCATCGCTCGGCTCCTCCTCGCCCGGGGGATCGCCGTGACGGGTTCGGACCTGAAGGATTCGCCCAACCTCCAGGAGCTCCGCGAGAGGGGGGCGACGGTCTCCGTGGGCCATCGAGCCGATCGGGTCGGGCCAGTCGATGCCGTGGTGGTGTCCTCGGCGATCCCCCCGGCCAACGTTGAGCTTCGAGCCGCTCGGGAGGTTGGTGTGCCCGTCCTCATGCGCGCGCAGGTCCTTGCCGCACTGATGCGGGGCCGGCTGTCGGTCGCCGTCTCCGGCACACACGGGAAGACCACCACGACCTCGATGGTGTCCGTGATGCTGCAGCGACTGGGGCGCTCGCCAACCTTCGTGATCGGCGGGGACCTAAACGAGAGCGGCTCGGGCGCCGAGCATGGATCCGGAGACCTCTTCGTCGCGGAGGCCGACGAGAGCGACGGGTCGTTCCTCCTTCTCTCCCCCGATATCGCCGTCGTAACGAACGTGGAGGAGGATCACCTCGACTTCTACGAAGGAGGCCGCTCGGAGGTCGAGGCGGCCTTCGCGACGTTCTGCGCCGGGGCGAGGTTCGTCGTGTCGTGCGCCGACGACCCCGGCGCCCGCCGGTCGCTCGCAGCGACAACGACGCCTTGCCTCACATACGGGTTCGGTCGGGATGCCGACCTCGTGCTGCGGGAGATCGAAGCCGGCGGGGGCCGGGCGAGGGGGGCCGTCCGATTCCAGGGCGAGAGCGTGGATCTGGAGCTGGCCGTGGGTGGCCGGCACAACCTTCTGAACGCCGGAGCGGCCCTCGGCGTGGCGGCGAGACTGGGAGTGCCCCTGGCCGCGGCCGCCGCCGCGCTTGGCGCATTCACCGGCGTGCGTCGCAGGTACGAGCGACGAGGGGAGGCCGCCGGCGCCCTGTTCGTGGACGACTACGCCCACCATCCAACGGAGGTGGAGGCGACGCTCCGAGCGGCCCGCGTGGAGGGCAGGCGGATCGTGGCCGTCTTCCAGCCCCACCGCTACACGCGAACGCGGTCGATGTGGCGCGCGCTGGGAGAGAGCCTCCGATCGGCGGACACGGTGGTGGTCACGGACGTCTATGGGGCCGGAGAGCAGCCCATCCCCGGCGTGAATGGCAAGCTGCTCGTGGACGCCCTGGCGGAGGCCGAGCCGGGCAAGCCGATCCTCTACCTTCCCCGACGCTCGGAAGTTGCCGCGGTCCTCGGGTCCAGGGTTCGCAGGGACGACCTGGTGCTCACGCTCGGTGCCGGGGACATCACCACCGTGGGAGATGAGGTCATCGAGTGGCTGAGCGAGGACCTGAATCACGGGACGAACCGAGTGCGACGGGAGGCGGAACGGACGGGGGAGTCCCCTGAAACCGCACCGGCCGGCCCGTCCATACCGGCCACGGAAGGAAGGTGAGCCGTGTCGACGAGATCGACGTTCCCCCCAGACGACGGGACCGGCCGTGACCACGAGGCCGCGGCCGGCGAGGGAGGGCACCCCCGAGTCAGCTCGATCCGGCGCGATCCGCTACGGCGGCGGCCATCGCGATCCTTGTGGCGAGCGCGAGCGGCCCACTTCCGATCGTCAGTGGGAGCCTGGATGGTGACCGTCACCGGGCTGGCGGGGTTGCTGGCCGGCGGATGGTGGGTCACGAACTCGCCGGTCTTCGACGTCCGGTCATTGAGCCTTTCCGGGAACCGCCAGTTAGCCCCCTCTGAGGTCTCCCGGCTTGGCGGGCTCGGTGAGGGAACGAACGTCCTGTGGTTCTCACCGGGAGCGGTCGAGGCCCGGCTCGAGCGGAGCCCGTGGGTCCTTTCGGCAAGCGTCACCCGGACGCTTCCGTCGACGATCGCGGTCCGCATCCGGGAACGAGCTCCGGTGGCCGTCCTTCCCGGCCGGACCCCGTTGCTCCTGGCCGCCGATGGCACCGTCCTCGGAACGATCGACCAGTCTGCCTCGCGCCTCCCCTTCCTGGAGGGGGTTCCCGCCGGCCTTCGAGCCGGCCAGCGGATCTTGCCGGGAACGCCTGCACTTCTGGCCGCTGCCGCACTGCCACCATCACTCCGCCCACGGGTGGAGACGGTGGGGCTGGACTCGGAGGATCGGCTAACGCTGCGGCTGAGCGGCGGTGGGGAAGTGATCTACGGGGACGCGACCAGGGCAGAGGAAAAGGGCGATGCGCTCCTGGCCGTTCTGCTGTGGGCGACCCGCCACGAGATCCGAGTGGAGTCGATCGACCTCCGGGCACCCATCGCTCC
>JACDCJ010000132.1:3527-5586 GCA_013817655.1 Actinosomnolentus pattersoniae (SeqCode) | reverse complement strand
GAGACGAGGGCAAGGGAAAGGCAACCGACCTCCTCGCGCGCGATTCCGACTACGTGGTTCGTTACCAGGGCGGAAACAACGCCGGCCACACGATCCTGGTTGGGAGCCAGCTACTGAAGCTGCACCTCGTCCCGTCGGGAATCCTGTATCCGACGGTGACCCCGGTCATCGCCGACGGAGTGGTCGTCGACCCCGCTGTCCTGCTGGGGGAGATGGACGAGCTGGGGGCGAGGGGCATCGATCCGACGCGGCTCGTGGTGTCCGGGAACGCGCACCTGATCATGCCGTACCACCTGGAGCTGGACAAACTCACGGAGCGCTTCCTGGGCAAGCAGCGACTCGGCACGACGAAGCGCGGCATCGGTCCGGCCTACGCGGACAAGGCCTCCCGGATCGGCTTGCGGGTTCAGGACCTCACGGACCCGCGGATCTTCCGCAAGAAGCTCGATGCCGTCCTCAAGGAGAAGAACCTCATCCTCACGAAGGTCTACAACCGGCTCCCACTGGAGGCCGAGCAGATCGCGGAGGTCTATCTGGCGATGGGAGAGCGGCTGGCGCCCCACGTCGCGGACACCAGCTCGCTACTCCACGCTGCGCTGCGCCGCGGGGAGCGCGTGCTGCTGGAAGGGGCGCAGGGGACCCTACTGGACCTGGACCACGGGACGTATCCATTCGTCACCTCGTCCAATCCGATAGCGGGTGGAGCCCTGGCCGGCGCGGGCCTCGGGCCCAAGGAGGTCGACACCGTCGTGGGAGTGGCCAAGGCGTATATCACCCGCGTGGGGTCGGGACCGTTTCCGACCGAGGACGAGGGCCCGGCGGGCCGCCGGATGTCCGAGGTGGGCCGAGAGGTAGGGACGACCACCGGGAGGAGCCGCCGATGCGGATGGCTGGATGCCGTCCTGCTTCGGTACGCCGTGCGAGTGAACGGCCTGACCGAACTGTTCCTGACGAAGCTCGACGTGCTCACCGGCCTTCCCGAGATCAAGGTCTGCACCGCTTACCGCTTCAACGGGACGGTGTACGAGGACTTCCCCCCACACCAGACGATCCTCCACAAGGCCGAGCCGGTCTACGAGACGCTGGATGGGTGGGTGGAGGACCTCGGCGGGATCACGCGGTTCGAGGACCTCCCCCGACCCGCCAGCGCCTACGTCGATCTCATTGCCGAGCTTGCCGGCGTTCCCATACGGCGGCTGTCCGTGGGTCCCGAGCGGGATCAGACCCTGGAGAGCGCCGGGTGAACGTGCTGGTCGTCGGCTCCGGCGGAAGGGAGCACGCGCTTTGTTGGCGGCTATTGCGTGACCGGAGCGTCGACCGCGTGTGGGCCGCGCCGGGCAACGCCGGGATCGCCGAGGTGGCGACGGTGATGCCGGTCGCGGTCGAGGACTCGCCCGCGATCGTCGCACTGGTCGAGAGCGAGTCGATCGACCTGACCGTCGTCGGCCCGGAGGCTCCACTCGTGTCCGGCCTCGCCGACGAGCTCATGGCCCGCGGGCATCCTGTGTTCGGGCCGACCGCGGCCGGTGCCCGCATCGAGGGCTCGAAGGCATGGGCACGGCGCCTCTGCGAGGACCACGGCATCCCGGTCCCGCTGTCCGGACGGTTCGATCGAGTCGGCCCCGCCATGGAGTTCCTGGACGCGCTCGAGGCTCCGTATGTCATCAAGGCCGATGGCCTTGCGGGCGGCAAGGGGGTGGTGATCGCCGAAGATCGGTCCGAGGCGCGGGAGGCGCTCGAGGACCGGTTGGTTCGGGGAGCCTTCGGGGACGCGGGTCGGACGGTGCTGGTCGAGCAGTACCTGGAGGGCCGGGAGGTCTCGGCGCTCGCCCTCACCGACGGCAGAACGGTCCTGCCGCTGCCGCTCGCCCAGGATTTCAAGCGAGCGGACGACGGGGACCGGGGTCCGAACACGGGCGGGATGGGCTCCTACAGCCCGCCCACGTTCATCGACGCCGAGACCGAGACGATGGTGACCGAGCGCGTCCTGGCAGCGACCGTGAGGGCCCTCGAGGCCGAAGGGCTCGCCTACCGGGGGGTGGTGTACGCGGGGCTGATG
>JACDCJ010000132.1:0-3517 GCA_013817655.1 Actinosomnolentus pattersoniae (SeqCode) | reverse complement strand
GTTCGGAGATCCCGAGGCGCAGGTCATCCTCCCGCGCCTCGGCTCCGACCTGGGTCAGGCGCTTGCGGGATGCTCCGGTGGCGACCTCGGGGACCTGCGGCTCGCCCGGGAAGAAAACGCATGCGTAGGAGTCGTCCTGGCCTCGAAGGGGTATCCCGGCGCGGTTCGAACCGGACTCCCCATCGACGGACTGGCCGACGCCGCGCGAATGGACGGCGTGACGGTGTTTCATGCGGCCACGGAGATGCGACAGGGTAGAGTGATCACGGCAGGCGGGAGGGTGCTCACCGTGAGCGCAATCGGGCCGACCGTCGAGGAAGCCCGGACACGCGCGTACGAAGCGTGCGCCCGCATACATTTCGAAGGCATGACGTATCGGCGGGACATCGCCCGAAGCGCTGCGGGGAGAACGGTCGGATGAGCGAACAGCCGCAGGACACGCTCGCCGCGCCCGGCGAGGAGCCCGTCGTGGGCATCCTCGTCGGTTCCGCGTCGGACCTCCCGGTCATGCAGCAGGCCACCGAGATCCTGCGGCGGTTCGGCATCCCCCATGAGATTCGGGTCATCTCGGCCCACCGGAATCCCGACTTGGTCGACGAGTACGCGCGCACGGCGGAGGAACGCGGCATCGTCTGCGTCATCTGCGGCGCCGGAATGGCGAACCACCTGGCGGGCGCCGTCGCGGCCCGCACGGCCCTCCCCGTCATCGGCGTACCCCTCGGCGGGTCGAAGCTCGGAGGGGTGGACGCGCTGTACTCGACGGTGCAGATGCCGAAGGGCGTACCCGTGGCGACCGTCGCCATCGACGGCGCCGTCAACGCCGCCATTCTGGCCGCGCAGATACTGGCCGTGCGCGACGAGGGGATGCGGGCGAAGATCTACGAGTTCAAGGACTCACTCGCCGAGGGATTCCGCCCGTGACGGCACAGCCGTGATCCCTCGGTACACCCTTCCCGAGATGGCCCGGGTCTGGTCCGAGGAGACGAAGCTCGGCCACTGGGTTCGGATCGAGGTGCTCGCGTGCGAAGGGTGGGCCCGTCTCGGACGGATTCCCCGAGAGGACCTCGACCGGATCCGGGAGAAGATCGAAGTCCCGCCGGCCGAGCGGGTCGCCCAGATCGAGGAGAAGACCCATCACGACGTGGCCGCGTTCGTCCAGGTCGTAGCCGAGCCTCTCGGGCCTGCCGGGCGCTGGATCCACTTCGGGCTCACCTCGAGCGATCTGCTGGACACCGCGCTGGCGCTCCAGCTCCGGGCGGCCGCGGACATCGTCCTCGGACGGCTGGATCTGCTGCTTGCCTCAGTGAAGGAGCTCGCCCTGGAGCACCGCGACACCATCTGCGTCGGCAGGACCCACGGGGTTCACGCGGAGCCCACCACCTTCGGCCACAAGGTCGCGCTGTGGGCTTTCGAGCTCCATCGGGATCGGGGACGGCTGCTCCGTGCCCGCGACGCCGTGAGCGTGGGGAAGGTCTCCGGTGCTGTAGGGACGTACTCGCAGGTCGATCCGCGAGTGGAGGAGTACGTCTGTGCCCAACTGGGCCTGCGAGCCGCGGATGCCGCGAGTCAGGTCGTCCAGCGAGACGTGCACGCGGAGTTCGTATGGGCGCTCGCGGCGACGGCCGCGACGCTCGAGAAGATGGCGACCGAGATTCGCCACCTCGCCAGAACGGAGGTGCGGGAGGTCGAGGAGCCATTCTCGGAGGGGCAACGAGGGTCGAGCGCGATGCCGCACAAGCGCAACCCGATCCTCTCCGAGCGCACCTGCGGGCTGGCGCGGGTGATCCGGGCAAACCTGCAGGCGGCACTCGAGGACGTCGCGCTCTGGCACGAGCGGGACATCTCCCACTCCTCGGTCGAGCGGATCGTCCTTCCCGACTCGACGATCGCCCTGGACTACATGCTTCATCTGGCAACGCGCGTCATCCGGGGGTTGAGGGTCTTCCCCGAGCGGATGAGGGCCAACCTCGACGCGACCCGCGGACTGCTGTTCTCCCAGGGCGTCCTTCTCGCCCTCGTCGAACGCGGCCTCGGCCGGGAGGATGCGTATGCGGCCGTTCAGGCCGCGGCGGCCGAGTCGTGGGATCGTGGCACGTCGTTTCGAGACATCCTGTGGGCGACGGTGGGCGAGCGGAGCGGGATGCCCTCCTCCGAGTTCGACGAGCTGTTCCGGCCCGAGCCCTACGTCCGGCACCTCGACGGCGTGTTCGCCCGGCTGCAGAAACTGGACGTTGCCTCGAACGGCGAAGAGCGGAAGGACGGAGGGCTTGCATGACGACGGCCGACCTCCACGCGCGTGGAAAGGTCCGCGACCTCTTCGAGGCCGGAGACGATCTGCTCATGGTCGCGACCGATCGCATCTCGGCATTCGACGTGGTCCTCCCGACCCCCATCCCCCGGAAGGGCCAGGTGCTCTCCGGCCTCTCCCTGTACTGGTTCGACCGCACGGGCCATCTCGTCCCCAACCACCTGATCTCGGCCGACGTGGGGGAGTTTCCGAATGGCTTCGCCGGCCGGACGGAGCTTGCCGGACGGGCGATGCTGGTGCGAAGGGCGCAGGTTATCCCCGTCGAGTGCGTGGCTCGCGGGTACCTCACGGGCTCGGGGTGGAGCGAATATCGCCGTGCTGGCTCCGTCTGCGGCATCCGGCTTCCTTCGGGGCTCGCAGAGTCGGAGCGGCTTCCGGGGCCGATCTTCACGCCGACGACGAAGGCCCAAACGGGTCACGATGCGCCGCTCACCATGGACGAGACGGTGGCGCTGGTGGGTCGTGGGCTCGCGGAGCGATTGAGGGAGCTGACCCTCTCGCTCTACGAGTTCGCCGCCGAGCACGCCCTCGAACGGGGCATCATCCTGGCCGACACGAAGTTCGAGTTCGGCTTCTCGGATGGGGATCTGCTCCTCGTGGACGAGGCGCTGACTCCGGACTCGTCGCGCTTCTGGCCCGCCGATCGCTACGTCGCGGGCCGTTCGCAGCCCTCGTTCGACAAGCAGTACGTGCGGGACTGGCTGGACGAGACCGGATGGAATCACGAGGCGCCGGGTCCGGAGCTTCCCGCCGAGGTCGTCGAGCAGACAGCCGGACGTTATCGAGAGGCGTACGAACGGCTTACCGGCGAGCCGTTCGGCGAGTATCTCGCCAGGATGGGGGCCGTGTGAGGTTCCGCTTCGACGTGCTCGTCTCGCTGAAGGAGGGGCTCCTTGATCCGCAGGGGAAGGCCGTTCAGCAGGCGCTGCCGGTCCTGGGCTGGGACAACGTCACGGATGTCCGCGTCGGCAAGTACATCGACCTCGTGGTGGACGCCGACGACTCGGGCGTCGCCCTCGATCAGGTCCGGGACATGGCCGACCGGTTCCTGGCGAACCCGGTCATCGAGGAGGTCCAGATCGAGCTTCGGAAAGAGGCGCCCGAGTGAAGCCGCGGGTCGCCGTGGTCACCTTCCCCGGCTCCCTGGACGACGCCGACGCGATGCGTGCCGTCACGCTGATGGGCGGGGAGCCGGTCTCGGCCTGGCAC
>JACDCJ010000131.1 GCA_013817655.1 Actinosomnolentus pattersoniae (SeqCode) | reverse complement strand
GCGGTGAATCCCGTCAACGGCGAGAAGGTGCCCTGCTTCGTCGCTCCGTACGTCCTGATGGAGTACGGGACGGGGGCCGTCATGGGCGTCCCCGCACATGACCAGCGCGACCTCGAGTTCGCTCGGGAGCACAAGCTGGAGGTGCGCGTCGTGATCCGGCCGGAAGAGGACGGTGAGGCGTCGAACCCTGGCGGAATGAGGGAAGCACTGGCCTCCGAGGGCGTGATGGTCGACTCCGGGCCCTTCGACGGCGTGCGCTCACCGGACGGTATCGGCACGGTGATCGAATGGCTTCAGGACCAGGGGAAGGGGAGGGCGACGAGGTCCTACCGGCTTCGCGACTGGCTCATCTCACGTCAGCGCTACTGGGGGGCGCCGATCCCGATCATTCACTGTTCCACCTGCGGTGAGGTCCCCGTGCCGGAGGAGGATCTGCCGGTCATCCTGCCCGAGGACGTCGACTTCTCACCGCAGGGCGAGTCTCCCCTCGCCAAGCACGCCGCTTTCGTGCGCGTGCGGTGTCCCCGATGTGGCGAACAGGCCCGTCGAGAGACCGACACGATGGACACGTTCGTCGATTCGTCGTGGTACTACCTGCGGTATCCGGCCGTTGTTCCGGATCGGGCGTTCTCTCCCGAGGCCGTCGAACGGTGGATGCCGGTCCATCAGTACATCGGCGGCATCGAGCATGCGACCGGGCACCTCCTCTATTCGCGGTTCATCGCCAAAGTGCTGTTCGACCTCGGGATGATCCGCTTCGACGAACCCTTCAGGAGGGTCCTGAACCAGGGAATGGTCATCAACGAGGGGGCCGCCCTGTCGAAGAGCCGTGGCAACGTCGTCGAGCCCCTGCCCCTGATCGAGTACTGGGGAGCGGACACGATCCGCACCACCATGCTTTTCGCCGGGCCGCCGGAGGACGACATCGACTGGGCTACCGTCTCGCCGGCCGGGGTACACAAGTGGCTTGGCCGCGTGTGGCGTGCCGTGATCGATGCTGCGGCTTCCGCGGAGCGGGTCTCTCCCGATGGTGGTGCCACCGAGGATTTGGCGCTTCGGCGGCTCACACACCGGACGATCAAGAGCGTCGGCGAAGACTTCGAACGGTTCGCCTTCAACGTGGCGATCTCGAAGCTCATGACCCTCACGACGGCGATCCAGCGTTCCGTCGAGTCCGGAGCTGGCGGGCCACCGGTTCGGGAAGCGGCCGAGAGCCTCGTCCTCATGCTGGCCCCGTTCGCACCGCATGTCGCGGAAGAGCTCTGGCGCGGCCCGCTTGGTCACGATCGAAGCGTCCATGTGGGAACCTGGCCGGCCTACGACGCGAAGCTCGCCCTCGATGAGAAGGCTCTCCTGGTCGTTCAGGTGGACGGAAGGGTCCGGGACCGCATCGATGTACGGGCGGACGCGACCGAGGAGCAGTGTCGCGAGCTCGCCCTTCGTTCCGAGCGTGTTCGGACGTTCCTCGATGGGCGCGAGATCGCGCGCGTCATCGTGCGCCCTCCCCGTTTGGTGAACCTGGTCACGCGGAGCTGAGGCCGGCCTTCAGCGCTTCGACGGCCGGTCTCGCCTGATCGTGGCTGACCGTGACGTTCCTCACTGACGCTACTGCCATCGATCGGTAGCTTCGCGTCCTTCCTTCCCGTGTCCGAATCCGCAAGAGGCGAGGGAGTGGGCAGTTGGTCGGGGAGGCGGTGCGCGACCGGTTGCGGTCGTGGGAGCGCCGGGAGGTGGTGGGCCTCGCCGTAATTGGCGTCCTCGTCGTCGGCGGTGCCGCGTTCTGGTACCTGCGCTCGCTGCCGCAACAGGTGAAGATCGAGGCAACGGGACCCTCTGGCGCGGGACCCGGGGCCAACGTACCGGCCGGCTCGGCGTCACCCTCTGCGTCGCCTTCGGCTTCCCCGGTCGAGATCGTGGTTCACGTGGCTGGGTGGGTCCAGCGACCGGGCGTCTATCGGTTCCAGGCGGGCGACCGGGTCATCCAGGCGATCGAACGGGCCGGCGGCGCCCGCAAGGGCGCCGATCTTCGCAGCATCAATCTGGCCGCGGTCCTGGTGGATGCGCAGCAGGTCGTGGTGGCCAAGGCCGGCGTCGGCACGAGCACGAGCACGACGGGCTCCTCGTCCGGCGGGACCTCGGGGACGTCGGGCGCCGCCCCCACCCAGGAACTCATCAACGTCAACACGGCCACTCTGGAGCAACTGGAGACCCTATCTGGGATCGGTGAGGTTCTCGCGCAACGGATCATCGACTACCGGGAGGAGCATGGCCCCTTCGCCACGGTCGAGGATCTGCTGAACGTCTCCGGGATCGGCGATTCAAGGCTCGCCGACATCCGGTCGGACATAACGGTCTGAACGCGCATGGGCGGCTGGCTCGTCGTGGTCGCGGCGGGCGGCATCTGGGCGGGAGTCCTGGGCGCCGGCCTCATCGACGGTGCACTCACCGTCGGCCGGGCGGCCGGGGTGCTATTGGGTGGAGCCCTCGCTCTTGGGCTCGCCGCTGCTCCAGCCGTCCGGGCGCGGATGGCCACCCTGACGCTCTGCCTCGCCGTCCTCCTCGGCTTCGCCTTGATCGGCGGAGGGTGGAGCGGCCTGCGCGAGGCCCGGGTCCGAGGGTCTCCGTTCGTCTCGCTGTCGGGGCAGTTCGCGACGGTCGAGGGGACCGTCAGCTCGGATCCGACTGAAAGTCCTTTCGGCTGGACGGCGACTCTCGACGCCAGGGTCCTCGGGGACGATCGCGAGGGCGGCCGACCCATCCTGCACGTCCGAGACGCGCTCTGGGCCCAGGGCGATGGCTCCCTCCCTCCCTTCGAGACCGGCGATCGTGTGGCGATCGAGGGCCTCGTCCGGCCCCTCGAGGATTCGTTCGGGGTATATCTGCTGCACCGGGGGTACGCCGCCATCCTCGACGTCAGCCGATTCGAGGTCCTGGGTCCCCCAACGAATCCCCTCGTCCGGCTGGCCGACATGGTCCGATCGGCGCTCCGGAGCTCCGTTCGGGCGGTGCTCCCGCCGAAGGAGGCCGGCCTCCTGCTGGGGCTCGCCCTGGGCGACACCTCCTCTGCAGACCCCGAGGTTACCGAGGACTTCCGGGCGACCGGCCTGTCACATCTGACGGCGGTCTCGGGAGCCAACGTCGCGATGTTCCTGGCTCCGGTGATGGGCTTGGCGGTCCTCCTCGGCCTCGGACGGCGGGCTCGGCTGGGGGTGGGAGTGTCAGCTCTCGCGTTCTTCGTGCTTCTCACGCGCGCCGAGCCGTCGGTGCTACGCGCGGGCGTGATGGCCGGCCTCGCGATGCTTGGCCTGTTCCTTGGCAGGCCTCGTAGCCCCCCGGCGCTGATCGGGGGCGCGGTCCTTCTCCTCCTCGGCATCGATCCGACGCTCGTCTACAGCATCGGGTTCCAGCTCTCCGTTGCGGCCACGGGCGGGATCCTGCTCCTCGCGGGTCCGCTCAGCGCTCGGCTGCGCCTCCTGCCGGAGGGGATCGCCCTGGCCGCGGGGGTGACTCTGGGGGCGCAGGCGGGGGTCACCCCACTACTGCTCTACCACTTCGGCGTCGTTCCGTCGGTCACGCTGCCCGCCAACCTGTTGGCGTTCCCGGCCGTGGGCGCGGCGATGCTGCTCGGGCTGGGAGCGGCAACGCTCGGGCTGCTGATCGGACCGCTCGGCATCGCCGTCGCGGCCGCTGCCCGGTTGCCCCTCGCCTATCTGATCACCCTCGCCGATCGCCTTGCGAGGTCACCGTTCCCTTCCGTCACGTCTCCTGGCGGAAGCCTTTTCGAACTGGCCTTCGGGCTGGCGGCGGTTGGGGCGCTCGCCTGGTGGATCCGCTCTCGGCCCAGGTTCCCGAGGGCGGCGGGGCTCCTCGCCGGCCTGCTCCTTCCCCTGTTCGTGTGGAGTGCCGCCCTCCGGGCCGGGCCTCCCGAGACGGTGGCCGTCACGTTCTTCGATGTGGGCCAGGGCGACGCCGCCCTGGTCCGGTCCCCGGGCGGCGCGAGCATCCTGATCGACGCGGGACCGGAGCCCGACGAGGTCGCGACCAAGCTCGCCGCCCTCGGGATTCGCCGGCTCGACCTCGCCGTCGCCACGCACCCTCATGCCGATCATGTCGCCGGCTTTCCGGCCGTCCTCGCTCGCTTTCCGGTCGCCCTCCTCATCGAGCCGGGGTGTGGAGGCGACTCGCCCTTCCATGAGGCGCTCGTGAGGTCCATCCGGGCGAACGCGGTGCCCGTGCGCCATCCCGTTCGAGGAAGCACGCTCCTGGTCGGCGACGTTCGGGTCGAGGTGCTCGGGCCGGATCGCTGCTACACGGGCACCGAGTCGGATGTCAACAACGACTCGCTTGTCCTCCGCATCGTCTATCGAGGTTCCGCCCTCCTCTTTCCCGGGGACGCCGAGGATCCCGCTCAGGCGGACCTCCTGGAGCAGGAGGCCGACCGGCTTCGGGCGACCGTCCTGAAGGTTCCGCATCATGGCGGCGACACCTCGCTCGATGGGTTCTTCCCGGCGGTGGGCGCCCGAATTGCCCTGGTCAGCGTCGGAGTCAACCGCTACGGGCACCCGGTCGCCGAGGTGCTCGCGGAGCTTCGCGAGGCAGGAATGGTTGTCCTGAGAACGGATCGTCTGGGTGACGTGACGATAGCCCTCCGCGGCCAGGAGGTATCCATAGAATCTGAGCGTGACTGAAACGGCGCCCATCGCGCTCTTCTGGGGAGAGGATCCGTTTCTCCTACGGATGACGGCGCTGGACTACCTGGGAGCCGCCGGTGTACGGGCTGCCGAAGTCTCCGGGCGGGAGTGGCGCGGCGGCGAGCTGTCCGACGTCTCGACGCCGTCCCTGTGGGGCGACCGGAGGGCGCTCCTGATCACCGGCGTGCAGTCGCTCCCCGAGGCCGCCGCCCACGAGCTCCGCCGTTACGTGGAGTCGCCCTCGCCGGATGCCCTCTGCGTGCTGACCATGGTGTCCCGGGCGAAGGCGCCGCCGGCGCTCGCCAAGTTGGTCCAGCGCTCGGGCGGCCTCCTACGGCACCTCGAGGTGCGGCGGCAGGACCTCACCAGATGGGTCGTCGAACGAGGCCGGGCCCGTGGCGTCCACCTGAGCGGGCCGGCCGCCGCGGCCCTTGTCGAGACCGTTGGGGAAGACCTCGCGGCTCTCGACCAGTCCGTGGAACAGCTCGCATCGGCCTTCCCCGCGACGGCGGTCGGTCCCGAACAGGTTAGATCGCAGTTCCGCGGGCTGGCGGAAGGACGGGTGTGGGACCTCTGCGACCGGGCGTTCGAGCGGCGGCTCGCGGATGCGCTTCTGGTGTTGCGCTCGCTCCTGGACGCGCGCGAGGATCCGCTCCTGATCCTCGGAGGGATCGCCTCGCGCCTGCGAGACCTGCTCCGGGTGAAGAGCCTCCCGGACCGGATGCCGCCCGCCGAGGCAGCGCGTGCGGCGGGTCTCCGCTTCGACTGGCAGGTACGGCGGTACCGCGACCAGGCGCGGCGTCTCACGCTCGCCGACCTCTCCGAGCTCCTGGAGCGGGTCGTGGACGCCGATCGTGCCTTGAAGGGGGGCGTGCAGGGGGAGGTCTTGCTCCCAATGCTCGTCGCCGCAATGGCGGGTGAGCATGGCGTCGCGATGGATACCCC
>JACDCJ010000130.1 GCA_013817655.1 Actinosomnolentus pattersoniae (SeqCode) | reverse complement strand
CCGTTGTAGATGTACGACTGCCCCTCGAAGACCCCGAACAGGCTGCTTTGAAGCTCCTGACCGATCTTCGGGAGGGCGACGCCGACGACGGTCGAGTCGAGGAAGACGATGCCCGAGCCGAGGACCGCCGCCCCCATCGTCCACCGTTGGCGCGTGTTCATGCCGTCTCTCCCCGAACCATAGACGAGGGATTCGCCTCCACCGCGAAAGGGTGAACCACGCCCAGGCGGCTAGCATTCCGCAGGACCGAAAGGAGGCGGACGTGACCTATGACCTGGTGGTCGTCGGCGCCGGTGCCGCGGGTGAAGCCGCGGGGAGCGCCGCGAGAGAGCTCGGTGCGCGCGTGGCGACCGTCGAGCGGGACCTGGTGGGCGGGGAGTGCGCGTTCTGGGCGTGCATGCCGTCCAAGACGCTCCTCGACGCCGCTCGCTGGCGAGCGATGGGCGCCGACTACCCGTGGGAACGGGCGTCGGAACGGCGGGACTGGATGATCTCGCGCGAGGGGATCCCGTACCCGGACGACGGCGGCCACGCCCGCGGAGCGGAGGAGGGCGAGGGCGAGCTTGTGCGGGGCGAGGCCCGCATCGTCGGCCCGGGCCGCGTCGAGGTGCGGCTCGTGGACGGCGGTTCTCCGCGCAAGCTGGAGGCCCGCGCCCTCGTCATCGCGACGGGTTCCGTTCCGCTGATCCCACCCATCGACGGGCTCCGGGAGGCCGGGTTCTGGACGAACCGAGAGGCCACGTCGCTGCGCGAGCTCCCGTCGAGCATCGTCGTCCTCGGAGGCGGGCCCGTCGGTGTGGAGATGGCACAGGTGTACGTTCGCTTCGGCGTTCGCACGGTCCTGGTCGAGGGGCACGACCGGATCCTGCCCCGAGACCACCCGAGGAGCTCGGCGGCCGTTGCGGCGCAGCTTCGCGATGAGGGGCTGGACATCCGGACGGGCGTTCGAGCGACGGGCGTCGCGAAGGGAGGAGCCGGACGGACCGTGCGGCTCTCGGACGGCGCGACGCTCGAGGCGTCGGTCGTCCTCGTCGCCGTGGGCCGCCGGCCGGCCGACCTGCGTGCCATCGGCATCGAGGAGGCCGGGGTCCGCCTCGACGAGCGGGGAGCCTCATCGCCCGACGAGAGCCTGCGCATCGGCGAAGGAGTCTTCGTCGCCGGTGACGCGGCGGGCGGGCTGCAGTTCACCCATGTCGCCGACTACGAGGGGCGGATCGCCGCTCGGGCCGCGCTCGGGACACCGTCGAGGGCTGACCTGTCGGCGGTTCCGCGCACCACCTTCACCGATCCGGAGACGGGCGCGGTGGGGCTGACGGTCGAGGAGGCGAGCTCGAAGGGCATCGACGCGTTCGAGGTCACCGCGGACTTCGCGACCTCGGCGCGCGGTTTTACTCTCGAGCGGGTCGGCGGGGGGCCGAAGGAAGGAGCACCGGGCCACATCACCGCCGTGGTCGACCGGGATCGCGGGATCCTGTGTGGAGCCTTCGCGGCGTGCCCGGGAGCCTCTGAGCTGATCTCGGAGGCCGTGCTCGCCATCAAGCAGGGGATCCCCGTGTCCGTGCTCGCGGACACGATCCGTGCGTTTCCGACCGGCGCCCGCGTGTTCGGTAACGTGATGGGGGACGCCGCCAGGCGGCTGCAATGACCGTGGCGCTGGCTCCCGGGAGGGTGCTCCTTACCGTCCGGGGAAGGTTGGGGGACGCTTCTCCAGGAACGCCAGCACGCCCTCCAGGTGGTCTTCCGTGGCGCCGGCCTCGGCCTGAGCAGACGCCTCGCGCTCCAGGGCCCCCCGCAGGTCCATCGTCGCCGTCTCCCGGAACAGGCGCTTCGTCATCCCCATGGCGGCCGTCGGCAGGGCCGCGAGGCGAGTCGCGAGCGAGGTGGCCTCCGATGCCAGGGCATCGGATGGAACCACCATGGTCACCAGCCCGATCCGCAGGGCCTCTGCGGCGTCGATCCGGTCTCCCGTGAGTGCGAGCTGAAGTGACCTGGCCGAACCGATGGTGCGGGGCAGCAGAACGGTCGCTCCAGAGTCGGGGATGAGGCCGATCTTCACGAACGCGAGGCTGAAGGATGAAGCCTCGCTCGCCACGCGAAAGTCGCAGGCGAGCGCGAGCGACACTCCCGCGCCCGCCGCCACGCCGTTGATCGCGGCGACCACCGGTTTCGGCATGTCCGTGAGGAGGGGGATCAGTCGGTTGTAGCCGTCCCGCAGGAACCCGCCCAGGTCCGGGCGCTCGCCGCGTCGATAAGGCGCTTCCAGGGCCCCCAGGTCGGCGCCGGCACAGAAGCCGCGACCCTCGCCCGTCAGCACGACGGCGCGGACGTCGGCGTCGCTCGCCAGCCCCTCGAGGGCGTCGATCAGCTCCGCCGTCAGGGTGCGGGAGAGGGCGTTCAGCCTGTCCGGGTTGTTCATGCGGAGCGTCGCCACAGGTCCATCCCGGTCCACGATCAACTGCTCGTATGCCATGTCACGTCCCTTCGCCGGTCTCTCGCCGAGGCGTGCCGGCCCCCGCTTCGGTCGGAGCTCCTCCGAGCGCGCCGCGAGGCACGTAGCGTTGCACGAAGACGCCCCGGCCCACCATGCCGTGCTCGCCCCAGACCTCGACGTGTGCGGTGCAGCCGCGAGCGTCAACCGCGACGACCTGGGCCACGACGCGCAGGCGGTCTCCCACCCTTGCCGCCCTGCGGTGGCTCATCTCGATGCGGTATCCGGTGGCGTCCTCGTCCGGTCCCAGGTACGGCTCGACCAGCAGCCGCCCGGCCTCCTCGACGTGACGGACCATCCACGCGGTCCCGTACACCGGATGGATCTCTCGGTCGAACAGCCGCGCCGTCATCTCCTGGGTGACCGTCACCTCATGGACGACACGGTCGCCGACGCTCGGCCGCGTTGTCATCCCGCTGCCTTGTCGCACGAGGAGATCGGGATGGTGCCGCTCAAAGGCGTCGCGGCGCCCGTCCGACTTCACCTCGCCACGCGCGCGACGGGAGCCTATGGGCCGGCCGCGGCGGCTGCCGGCTCGAGAGCGCGAAGATCGACCGCCTCGTCTCTTAGCCTCCCGGTCTCGACGGCCGCGGCCGCGCGGATCAGGCCCATGCTGGCTCTGAGGTCGCTTCCCCTGTTCAGGGAGACGGAGGCCTGCACTCGACCGCCCTTCATGTAGAAGGCGATGAAGTTCAAGGCCTCGAGGCTTCCGCGCACGACGAGATCGTCCCATTCGGTGTGGAAGCCGGCGTACTGCAGGTTGTGGTCGTACTGATCCGACCAGAACCAGTGGATCTCGTCGTACGGAGCGCCCGTGCCGAGCATGCTGAGCGCGGCGGCGCGGCCCTGCCGCGCCGCGTTCTGCCAGTGCTCGATCCTGAGCCGCCTGCCGAACACCGGGTGGTAGTGGTTGGCGACGTCACCCGCCGCATAGATCCCGTCGACGTTGGTCCGCGAGTACTCGTCGACCAGGATCCCGTTGTCGACGTCGATGCCCGAGCCGGCCACCAGGTCGACGACCGGCTCCACGCCGAGCCCGACGACGGCGAAGTCGCACTCGAGCCGCAGGCCGTTCGCCGTGACGACGCGCTCCACCCTCCCTTCTCCTTCGAAGGCCGCGAGCCGGTCCCCGAACGTCATCCGGACCCCCTGGTCCCGATGAATCGCCTCAATCGTCCGCCCGACGTCGGGGCCCAGCACCCGCTCGAGGGGGACGCTCCCGCCGTCTACCACTGACACCTCGACGCCCCGCTGACGGAGGGACGCGGCCACCTCTGACCCGATGAAGCCCATCCCTCCCACCACGGCGCGGCGACCCGGCGCAATTTCGGCGCGGAGGCGGGCCGCGTCGGGAAACGTCCTCAGGTCGTAGACGCCGTCCAGGGTTAGGCCGGCGATGGGCAGCCGGCGGTTGCGCGCGCCGGTCGCGATCAGGAGGCGGTCGTAAGGAACATCGTCGCCTCCGGCCACCGAGACGGTCCGCGCGGCGGGGTCGATCCGCGTGACGGTGGACCCGAGCCGCGTCTCGATGTCGTTGTCCCGATAGAACGCCTCCGGCCTGACGAGTGCCTCCTCGTAGCGCGTCTCGCCTCTGAGGAAGGTCTTCGAAAGCGGTGGGCGCTCGTAGGGGAAGTTCGGCTCCGCGCCTATCAAGACCAGTGGCCCGGCGAATCCGTTCTCCCGCAGGGTGGCGGCCGCCGTTCCCCCCGTGAGGCTGGCTCCGACGATGACGAAACGCTCGGCCGAGCGGCTCGGGACGGAGGCGGGAATCTCCGCGAGGGCCTCTGCTGGAGCCTCACTCGTGGCCGTGGCCTCCGCGGGCGGGACCTGGCCGTCGCCCCCCACGGGCTCGAGCGGTCGAACGGCCGGCCCTCGGATCACGCGCCCCGCGTAGTCGTAGCGCGAGCCGTGACACGGACAGTCCCACGTCCGCTCGGCGCCGTTCCAGTCCACCGTGCATCCCATGTGCGTGCAACGCGGCGACAGGGTGAACGTCTCACCGGCCTCGTCGCGATAGACCGCCAGGGTCCTCCCGTCGACGTCGACGACTCCTCCCTGGCCGGGCTCGAGGTCGCTCGCCGACCGATCGACCGTCTTGACGATGAGCACGTCGGTTGGGGAGTAGTGGGCCACTTTGTTCGGGACGGAGCCGAGGAACCGCCGGGGACCGCTCATCCCCTTGTTGCCGACCACGATCAGGTCGGCGGACTCGCGCTCGGCGGCCTCGCAGATCTGCTCGGCGGGATCTCCTTCCACCACGCGGGTCCGCACGGTCACCCCATCGGGCCCCGAGGCGGCGGTCCCCTCCAACTTGATGGCCCCGACGATCGGGTCGCCGACGAAGACGAGCGTGACCTCGGCACGGACCAGCAGCGCGAGCTCGAGGGCCTTGCGGGCGGCCTCGCTCGCGGTGGGAGAGCCGTCGGTCGCGGCGAGGATGTTCCGGTACGGGGTGCCCGGACCCTCCAGTGGACGAGCGTCGCTCGTGTGCACGATCAGCAGATCGCACGGTGCGAAGTGCGCGACGCGATCGGGGACGCTCCCGAGCCGGAACCGGGTTGCCTGCCCCATGCCCTTGTTCCCGACGACGATGAGGTCCGCGTTGTGGCGCTCGGCGACCTCGAGGATCAGCTCGGCCGGCTCCCCGGTGCCTAGTTCGACCCTCGGCTCGACGCCCTCTCGTCGGACCGCGTCCGCGGCTCGGGCCGCGAAGCCCTCCGCCATGGGCCTGGTGATCTTCGGAGGCCCGAACCCGCAGACGAGGACGAGGTCGGCGCGACACCTCCTCGCGAGGCGCGCGGCGGTCTGCTGCGCGATGGAGGCCGTGACCGAGCCGTCCGTTCCGACAACGATCGTGCGATATCCCATATCCCGCCTCGCTCAGATCGTTTGCGTGGCCTCTGTCCCGGCCCTCACTCGATCACCAGCGTCCCGACCATCTGGACGGGGTGCACGTCGCAGACGAACGAGTACGTGCCCGCCGGTTGCGCGGAAACCTCGTAGGTCAGCTCGCCGGGCCCGGTGATGATGTCCCCCTCGAACAAGGCGGGCGACCCGTCCGTCCCAGGGTAGATCGACACGTTGTGGGGGACGCCCGCGTCCTGGTTGTCGAACGCGATCGTGAAAGGCTGCGAAGCGGGAGCGCTCAGGCGGTCGGTGTCGAACGCGATGTTGCGCGCGGCGACCGCCACCTGTCCCGGCTCC
>JACDCJ010000129.1 GCA_013817655.1 Actinosomnolentus pattersoniae (SeqCode) | reverse complement strand
ACGAGTTGATGCAGGAGGGCCAGATCCTCTTCACATACCTCCACCTCGCGGCCATCAAGCCTCTGACCGAGGCGCTGATGTCTAGAAAGGTGGCGGCGCTCGCCTACGAGACCGTCCAGCTTCCCGACGGCCGTCTACCGCTCCTCGCCCCGATGAGCGAGGTGGCCGGCCGGATGGCGCCGCACGTCGGCGCGCGGCTGCTCGAGAAGGAGTACGGGGGGCGGGGGATCCTGATGGGAGGTGTGTCGGGGGTTCGGCCGGCGAAGGTGCTCGTACTCGGCGCGGGAATGGCCGGCGGGAACGCGGCATGGATAGCGGCCGGCATGGAGGCCGAGGTCCTGGTAGTCGACAACAACCTGGACAAGCTCCGCTTCATCGATCAGGTGCACCGTGGGCGCATCCTCACCCTGATGTCCAGCCGGCTGACGCTCGAGCAGAGGGTTCGCGAGGCCGACCTCCTCATCGGGACGGTGCTCATACCCGGAGCGCGCGCCCCGAAGCTCGTCTCCACCGAGATGGTGGCCTCCATGCGCCCCGGATCGGTGATCGTCGACATCTCGATCGACCAGGGGGGGTCCGTGGAGACCTCCCGCATGACGACGCACTCCGATCCCACCTACGTGGAGCACGGCGTCGTTCACTACTGCGTCGGCAACATGCCGGGCGCCGTTCCCAACACGTCGACCTACGCGCTCACGAACGTGACGCTGCCCTATGCCCTCACGGTGGCGGAGCGCGGCATGGAGCAGGCGCTCCGGGCGGACCCGGCGCTCGCTCGCGGCCTCAACACCTACGGCGGTGGCCTGACGAACCAAGCCGTCGCGGACGCCCATGGTCTCGAGTGGACTCCCATCTCGTCCGTCCTCCCGGGTGCCGTCGACTGAACGGGGGCGCGCCGACGTGCCCCAACGCCTCACCGAGCAGATCTCGCGCTTCCTCGATTTCCTGTCCGTCGAACGCGGGCTCTCCGGAAATACCCTTGAGGCCTACCGTCGGGACCTCTCCCGCTACCGGGGATATCTGTCGGGGCTCGACGTCGTGGACGCGACCCGCGTCGGCGAGTCCCTGATCGCCGACTTCGTCGGCTGGCTGTCCGGAACCGAGTTCGCGGAGGATAGGCGCTACCGGCCGAGCTCCGTGGCGCGAGCGCTCGCTGCGGTCCGCTCGTTCCACGCGTTCCTCCTTCGCGAGGGCGACGCCGCCGCGAACCCTGCGGAGGGTGTGGTTCGTCCCCGCGTTCCCAAGCTGCTGCCTCGGCCGCTCTCGGTGCAAGAGATGGAAGCGCTACTGGCCGGATTCCCGGAGGGCGATGTGGCGGGGATCCGCGACCGGGCGATCCTCGAGACTCTCTACGGGGCCGGACTGCGGGTTTCCGAGCTGGTCGGCCTGGCTGTGGACGACGTGGACCTGGACGAGGGCAGCGTTCGGGTCGTCGGCAAGGGAAACAAGGAGCGGATCGTGCCGTTGGGCCGCTACGGTGTTTCGGCGCTCGGCGCGTACCTGAGGCGCTCCAGACCCGGTCTCGCTCGGTCATCCTCCGGGTCGGCCCTGTTCCTCAACCAGCGCGGCGGACGCCTGACCCGCCAGGGCGCGAGCCTCGTCCTCGCCCGGGCCGTCCGGCGGGCCGGGCTGGGCGTACGGGTGACGCCGCACACCCTGCGGCATTCGTTCGCGACCCATCTGCTGGATGGAGGAGCCGACGTCCGAGTGGTGCAGGAGCTGCTCGGCCACGCCTCACTGGCCACGACCCAGATCTACACGCTCGTGACGGCAGATCGCCTGCGGGAGGAGTACCTCACGGCACACCCTCGTGCCCGGCACGCCGAGCCCTCTCGAGCCGTCCGGCGGGGGGCCTGACGTGCCTGGGTGGCCCGAGGTGGACCGCGCGCTGCTGCTGGTGTGCGACTCCTTCGGCGTCGGTGAGGCGCCGGACGCGGCGGCCTACGGCGACCTCGGGTCGAACACGCTCGCGCACACCGCGGAGGCGGTTGGCGGCCTGTCCGCTCCGAACCTGGCTGGGCTCGGACTCGGGAACCTGACCGGGATCCGTGGGGTCCCGCCGGGAGGACAGCCCGGGACAGCGGCCGGGCGAGCGGCGGAGCGCTCGCCGGGAAAGGACACCATGACCGGTCATTGGGAGATCGCCGGCGTCGTCCTGGATCGGCCGTTTCCCACTTATCCGAACGGCTTTCCGGACGAGGTGATCGAAAGGTTCGAACGCGCCGTCGGGCGTGAGGCGCTCGGGAACGTGGCTGCTTCGGGAACGGAGATCATCGCCGAGCTCGGACCCGAGCACCTGCGGACGGGTCGCCCGATCGTGTATACGAGCGCCGACTCGGTCTTCCAGGTGGCCACCCACGTTGACGTGGTGGCCCTCGAGACGCTCTGGGAATGGTGTCGGGTCGCGCGGACCCTCCTCGACGGGGACCACCGCGTCGGCCGCGTGATCGCCCGCCCCTTCGCCGGCCGCCCGGGCGCTTTCGTACGGACGCCCGACCGGCGCGACTTCTCCGTCGCGCCCCCGGCCCCAACTCTTCTGGACCGGGCCGGGGAGGCGGGGGTCGGCGTGTTCGGCGTCGGAAAGATCGGGGACATTTTCGACGGCAGGGGACTGACCGAGTACCGGTACTCGCGTTCGAACGACGATGGCATCGACCTGACCATCGACTACCTCGCTCGAGCGGGTCGGTACCTCGTGGTCACGAACCTGGTCGACTTCGACAGCAAGTACGGCCATCGAAACGATCCGCGGGGCTACGCCCGCTGCATCGAGGCGCTCGACCGCCGCATTCCCGAGGTGCTGAGCGCTCTCGGCTCCGGGCTCATGTTCATCACCGGCGATCACGGTTGCGACCCGACCACGCCCTCGACCGACCATACGCGGGAGTTCACGCCAATCCTGGTCGCGGGCACTCTGGCCCGCGCCGCCGCCGACCTCGGCACCAGGTCGAGCTTCGGCGACATCGGCGCCAGCCTCGCGGAAGTCATGGGCATCCCGTACGAGGGATTGAAGGGCGACAGCTTCGCCGGGCTCCTCGGATAGCCATGGCTCCGGACCCGAACCGCCTCGACCCGAGAGATGTCGTGGCACGCAAGCGGGACGGGGACGAGCTCACGCCGGCGGAGATGGAGGAGTTCGTTCTCGGGTACGCCACCGGAAGGATCCCCGACTACCTCGCGGCCGCATTCCTGATGGCCGTGTACCTGCGCGGACTCTCCCGCGAGGAGACGTCGAGCCTCGCCCGCGCAATGGTGCGGTCCGGGAGCACCCTTCCGCTTCGAGGCGTCTCACGACCCAAGGTGGACAAGCATTCGACCGGGGGAGTGAGTGATGGCGTCACACTCGTGTTCGCGCCGCTTGCGGCGTCGCTCGGCCTCGCGGTCGCGAAGCTTTCGGGGCGGGGCCTCGGGCACACCGGGGGCACCCTCGACAAGCTCGAATCGATCCCCGGCTTTCGCACGGACCTGGGCGCCGCGGAACTCGAGCGGCAGGTCGAGAAGATCGGTTGCGCGGTGGCGGCGCAGTCGAAGGATCTCGTGCCGGTGGATGGTGCCCTGTACGCGTTGCGAGACGCGACCGCGACCGTCGCGAGCGTGCCGCTCATCGCGGCGAGCGTCATGTCGAAGAAGCTGGCGGTCGGCACAGACCTGATCCTGCTCGATGTCAAGGCCGGGAGCGGCGCCTTCATGAAGACCCCCCGGCAGGCGTTCGACCTCGCGGCGGCGTGCATCGCGCTTTCCGAGGCCTGGGGACGGCCCGCGAGGGCGGCCGTGACGGACATGTCCCAGCCGCTCGGCCGGGCCATCGGCAATGCCCTCGACGTGGCCGAAGCCGTTCGGGTGCTCCGAGGTGAGGAGGAAGGCCGCCTGCGGGACCTCTCGCTCACGTTCGCGGCCGAAGCCGTCTCCCTGCTGACGGGGCGGCCACGGGACGAGGCTCGCGCTGCGGCCGAACGGGCGCTCGACAAGGGAGATGCCGCCGAATCGTTCGCACGCATGGTCGCGGCGCAGGGCGGCGACGCGCGGGTCGTGGAGGACCCATGGGGCGTCCTGCCATCGGCCCCGATCCGGGTGGACGTGCCGGCTCCCTTCGGTTACCTGGCCGGGGTTGACGCGGAGGCCCTCGGCCGGGCAGCAGTGGGTCTGGGCGCGGGCCGGGTGCACAAGGGGGATCGAGTGGACCCGGCGGTGGGTGTCGAGTTCTGCGCAACCGTGGGGGACCGTCTCGGGGGCGATCGTCCGCTCGCGGTCGTCCACGGGCGCGACGGGTCCTCATCGGCGATCGCCGCCGAGCGCGTGCGGGCCGCGATCCTGGTGTCCGATGAAGAACCGGCGCCCAGCCCACTGATCCATGGTTGGCTCGGTGAGTCTCCGAGAGAAGTGACCGACGGAGCGGTGCGCGAGCCGTGAGCGTGCTCGACAACCTGCTCAGCGTGATCTATTTCGCCGTCGCGCTGCTTATCGCGCTTGTGGCCCACGAGTACGCCCACGCCTGGACGGCCGTTCGCCTCGGCGACCAGACCCCGAAGCAGGCTGGCCGGCTCTCCCTCAACCCCAAACCTCTGGTGGACCCTTTCGGAACCCTCATCCTCCCGGCCATCCTCCTGCTGCCGGTTCTCTTCGGGGGAGGACTGTTCCCGGTCTTCGGCTACGCCAAGCCGATGCCGCTCAACCCCTGGAGCCTCCGGCGGGGGGAGCGCGACGTCACTATCGTGGCCCTCGCCGGACCCGTCATCAACCTCGTCCTGGCCTTCATCTTCGGTCTGCTCTTCCGGGTCCTGGCCGGGTCGGCCCCCCCGGCCGACCTCATCCTGCGCTGCCTTCAGGTGAACGTCATCCTCGCCGTCATCCACCTGGTGCCGATACCGCCTCTGGACGGCGCTCGGCTGATCGCACGCTTCCTGCCTCCTCGCGCCCGGGAGGTTTACGCGAATCTGGACCAGTACGGCGCGCTGTTCATCCTGCTCATCTTCTTCCTGCTTCCCGGTCCGATCTTCGCGTTCGTCGACGTCATCGGCAACGGCGTCTGCTCGCTCGTCGTCGGAGCGGCCTGCCTTGGGTGATTGAAGGCGGTTACCCCCGTCGATAGCATGGGCGTCGGCCGCCGGCCTACCGGACCCTCCCCTATCTGTCCCTGGAGTGGCGGAGGATCCGAAGATGCCTTCTCGCGGAGGTTGGCCCTGAGCGAGCGAACGGACTTCGTCATCGAGCTGCCGGTCTTCACCGGGCCGTTCCGGCTGCTCGCGGACCTCGTCCTGGACCAGAAGATGGACGTGTGTGACATCCCGCTCGCCCGAGTCACCGACCGGTTCCTCGCGCGTGCCATCGACGAGCTACCCGCCTGGACGCTGGAGGAGGCGACCGAGTTCCTGGCCCTGTGCGCCGTCCTGCTCGAGCTCAAGGTCGGACGGCTTCTGCCCCGCCGCCTTCCCGATCAGGAAGAGGACCTGCTGGGCGGGGTCTCGCCGGATCTTCTGTACGCGAGGAGCCTGGAGCTCGCCGCCTTCCGGCGAATCGCTCCTGACCTGGCCGAGCGGATCGCCTCCACGGCGATGCTGGTCTCACGGCCGGACGGGGTGCCGCAGGAGTGGGCGCACCTATATCCCGATCCTCTGGAGCGGGTGAGCCCGAGCGATCTGGGGGAACTCGCCCAAGCGCTGCTCGCCCCATCGCCCCTCGTGGACATCAGCCACGTGACTCCGATCCGAGCCTCCCTAGAGG
>JACDCJ010000128.1 GCA_013817655.1 Actinosomnolentus pattersoniae (SeqCode) | reverse complement strand
CCCCCAGACGGCGGGCCACCTCGACCACCTTCCAGCCCTCTTGCACCACCGCGAGGACCGCTTTGGTACCGCTGCTCCATGACGCTCAGCTCCACCAGCACTGCCGCACCCCCTCGTCCTAGACGACGATGAGGTGTCAAGCATCAGCCGGAGCCACCGTCAAGCATCAGCCGGAGCCGGTGTCGTGGATCAACCGGAACTCCGTCAGGGATCAGGTGACGCCGGAACGTCAAGCATCACCCGAAGCACGACACCTTCTCGTGGGCGCTGGTGGTTTCGAACCACCGACCTCCGCCTTGTAAGGGCGGCGCTCTCCCGCTGAGCTAAGCGCCCCGAACGCGGCTACAGGCTATCGTCATCCTGCTACTCGGGCACCGAGGAGTGTCCGCATTCGCGGCAGACGATTTCGCCGAGCGTCACCGACAGCTTGAGGCCGCGGCACCGCCCACAGCGGTCCAGCCGACCCTTCCACGAATCGTCGCCGCGCTGACAGCCGGGACAGACGAGAACCAGCCGGCCATCGGCGACTCCACGTGTCCAGAACCCCTCCCTCTTGTCGGGGTCATACGAGGGACGACTGCACGCGAAGCACCGGGCCCGTCCCGGCGGGGTCTGCGCTACCTGCGACTCCCTCCACGCTTCCTTCCGGACGCGGTTCCGACGACCTCACGGGCGAGGTCCTTGCCGGCGTCCACGACCGCCCCCGCAGGGCCGGCGACGAGGTTGCCCGGCGGCTCGTCAGGAGCCCTCGGATGCGGCCGCGTGGGAGCTGCCGCCTTCGACTGCTCGAGCCTGGCCCCGAGATCCTTCAGGTCCGCAGGCTTCATGGCCTTGCGGACCTTGGGGAACATCTCCTTCTCCTCCTCCTTGACGTGATGACGAACGCTCTCCATGAGAACCGTCACCTTGGCGTCGAACCGTTCGTCCTGAGGGTCCATGTTCTCGAGCTCGGACAGCGTCCACTTGACGATGTGGTGCTCCTCGAGCGACTCGAGCACCAGGTCCTCGGCCTTGCTGACCGATGCCCGGACGCCCGGGTAGAAGACCTGCTCCTCGATCGCAGTGTGGACCGAGAGCTCGGTGATGATCTGATCCACGAGCCGCCGCTTCGTCTTGTGCGCGCGATCTCCGGCCGATTCAAACTTCTTGAAGAGACCTTCGACGGTCTTGTGATCATCCTTCAGAACCTTGATGGCGTCCATCCATCCCCCTCTCCTCGGCGGCTTCCGTCGGCATCCTTCCCTCTCGACACCAGTCCAAACAAACCCGCGATCCTGTGTCAGTCTGGGATCGATGGAGCAGGGCGATCACGCGATAGGCCGTCCCCCGGGCCGGCCCTCCGGAGGGACGCAACCGAGACGCTCGGGTCGGGTAGCGATCATCGCAGTGGCGGGAGCCGTGGTCATCCTGGGCGGGAGCCTGCTCATGACGTCGGGTCCCGCCATGGACCAGAACGACTTGCTCGACTGGTCGGCGTATGACTTCCCCCCCTCGCCGCCTCCGGACACGGGCCCGTCCGATCCCGCCACGATCTTGATGTACGTCCTGAGCGACGAGTATCCGACGAGCGGTGGGTCGCCTGCCGAGGCGGCCCTGAACACCGTCGTACGCAGGCGCGACACGCGCTTCGTGCCGGTCCTGATCGAGCTCGTTCGCGCCAACCAGCTGTCCGTCTCCCGGGGAGCGGGGCTCGAGGCGAACGTGGCCGCGCTGGAGAGCCTCTCCGGTCGCTCGTTCGGCGCCGATTGGCCAGCGTGGGTGGAGTGGTACGGACGGACGGACCTCCGGGCGCCGCCCGGGTTCACCGGCTGGAAGGGACGTCTCCTCGGAAGGATAGATCCGGGCTTTGAGGAGTTCCTCCCGGACGGAGTCGAGGCCCGCATCCGCGTGGAGGAGGTACTGTGGGGCGGCGTCTCCGTGGACGGGATCCCGGCTCTCGACCGTCCCTCCGTTCTGCCGGCCGAGGAGGCCGGCTACCTCCAGCCGGGAGAGCCGGTGTTCGGCATCTCCATCGGTGGCGAGTCGCGTGCCTATCCCCTTCGCATCATGGACTGGCACGAGATGGTCAACGACGTGGTCGGCGGAGTCCCGTTCTCCCTGGCCTACTGCACGCTCTGCGGCTCCGGCATCGCTTTCGACCAACGAACTGCCGATGGGATGGCGTTCACTTTCGGGTCCTCTGGCCTCCTCTACCGTAGCAACAAGCTGATGTACGACAGGCAGACGAGGTCCCTCTGGAACCAGTTCACCGGCGAGCCGGTCATCGGCGATCTTGTGGGAACGGGCATCCAGCTTAGGCGCCTCCCGGTGGTGGTCACGAGCTGGCAGGCCTGGCGAGAGCAGCATCCGGAGACCACCGTGTTGGACATCTCGACGGGATTCGACCGTCGGTACGAGCTCGGGGCCGCGTACGGCGAATACTTCGCCTCGCCGGCGACACTGTTTCCGGTACCGGTTCGGAGCGAACGCCTGCCACCAAAGGAGCGCGTCTACGGGCTCACCGTCGGCGATGCGTCGGTCGCCTACCCGGTTGGCGTGTTGTCGTCCCGCCGGGTAACAAACGACGTCGTCGGGACGACGCCCGTCGCTCTGGTGGCCACCCGCGGTTCGCTCACGGTTCACCCGGACGGAGCCGGAGCGGACAGCGTTTACGAGGCCGGGGGTGAGGTCCGTGCCTACGCGAGCGGCGGTCGCCTCTTTCGTCCCGGGCCTGATCCCGGAACGGTCCTGGACTCCGGCGGCGGTGAATGGGTCGTTACCGAAGGAGCGCTTCTCGGCCCGGAGGGGGAACGGCTCGCGCGCCTGAACGGAATCCTGTCGTACTGGTTCGCGTGGTTCGAGTTCTTTCCCCGTACTACCGTCTACAGCGACGGGTAGGCTCGCTAACCGGGCGGGTAGCCCGGGGAAGGAGCGCCCATCGGGTCTGAGACGCGCTCGACGTGCATCCAAGGTCCCCGTGGTCTGCGGACGATAGGAGAGATCGACGATGAGACGACTCGTTTCGACGCTAGCGATATCAGTCGCGTTCGGAGCCCTCGCCTTCGTGCTCGCCGGGCCGGCGTGGGCACAGGGGTCCCCCAAGCAGGATCCCCAGGTCGTCCTCACCGGCCGGGTAGTGATCGCGGAAGGCGAAAGCGTCGACGACGTAGTCATCTTCAACGGCCCGGCATCGGTTGACGGCGAGGTGAACGGCGTGCTGATCGTCTTCAACGGTGACCTGGACCTCTCAGGACGAGTGACGGGCGACGTCGTCGTCTTCAACGGCGACGCGTCGATAACCGACACGGCAACCATCGGCGGCGACCTTGTCACCAGGCACTCGCCCGACGTGGCGCCCGGGGCCACCATCGAAGGACGCACGCGCCGGGTCGAGCCACGCGAGTGGGCCACCCCTTTCACTGTCCTCACGAAGCTGGCCGTGTGGCTCGCGGTCTCCATCTCGGCTCTGATCCTCGGCTTCCTGTTCCTGCTGATAGGGCCCCGTGCCGCCGACGCCACCTACGACGCTGCCCGAACCCGAACCGGGCCGTCCATTGGCTGGGGTTTCCTCCTCTTCTTCGGGTTGCCCATCGCCGCCGTGCTGGCCCTGGTCACGCTCGTCGGCATTCCGTTCGGTATCGCTCTACTGTTGGCCCTCGCTCTCATCTACTCGATCGGATACGTGATCAGCGCGTGGGTCTTGGGACGCACGGTACTGAGGACAGCCGGCCGGGCCCTGGCATTCCTGGTCGGGCTCCTCATCCTCCGGCTCATCGCTCTGGTCCCTGTTCTTGGTGGCATCACCTGGTTCCTCGGGGCCGTCTTCGGCCTGGGCGTGCTTATCGTGGCGGCGTGGCGCGCGCGTGTCAGAGCAGGGATGGAAGCGCCAGCGGCCCCGGCATAGATCGTTGTGGATCGCGAGGTGGTGGTGTCGGGTGGCGGCACCGGTATCGGCCGCGCCGTTGCCGACGGTGGTCCCGGGGTTCGTGGAGGACACCGAGTTCTTCGGAGACACGATGACCGAGGAGCGCCGGCGCCGGCTGATCGATCAGACCGTGGTTGGGACGGGCCGGCCGTCCCGAGGACGTGGCGGCGGCGGTGCGGTTCCTGGCCTCCCCGGAGGCGGCGTTCATCTCCGGCCAGCCCCTTCAGGTGAACGGAGGCCTGATATTCGGTAGGTGAGGCCCGGGCCTCGCATAGGGACCTGCACGAGTGCCTTACCGATTCCCGTCTCGGGGCCGGCGGTGTCTCTAGTCTGCCGCGGAGCCTGTCTCGACCCGGTGCCACCACTCGCGGAACTCGCTGCAACGGCCGCTCGCGTTGAACGTCAACACGAACACTCCGTCGAATTCGGCGTGGACACCCGAGGGAACACGGTCCAGGGAGGTCCACCACCGAGCGATCCCGACTTCGCCGGCGACCGCCACGACCTCGTATCGGAAGGACACGTTCTCCTGGGCTTCAGGGACCTCCGCCCAGTACCCCCGGATCGCCTCCCGGCTCATCAACGGCTCGCTGAACGGCGTCTCGTAGTAGAGCGCATCGTCAGCGAACAGCTCGGCGGCACGGTCCGGGTCGCGCTCTTCCCACGCCCGTCCCATACTCGCGAGCCAGGCATCGAACTCCCGCGCATCCATCGTGAGCGCCTCCCCTCCAATGGGCCTACCAGAGGTCTCCGGACCGCCAGTCGCAGCTTATCGGTGCCGACAGATCGAGCTCCGGGGAAGTGGGCGTGAGCCGCACGAGCACGCTGCCATCTTCCTCCCCCGTTCGAATCACGCCTGAGTCCGTCCGGACGAAGGTTGGCCCCTTCCATACCACCCATCCGAGGCGCTCGTAGAAAGCGGAGCTTCCCGTGGCCAGCGCCCCTAGCCGGAAGGTCTGGTCGATGTACTCACCGACCTCGCGCATGAGGGTCGAACCATGCCCTTGTCGCTGATGAACCGGCCTCGTCGCCACCGCCTCCACGTAGCCGGTCTCGAGGCGGTGGCCGCTCGTGTGCAACTCTCGTTCGACAACGGACGCATGGGCCACGATCGCCCCGTCCTCCTCGAGGATGAAGTGGAGGCCGCCCATGGCATGATCCCAATCTTCGTCGGTGAACTCCTCGGAACCCTCACCCCAGGCTTCATGAAACAACCCGCGAAGTACTGCCACGTCCTCCGGGACGAGCTCATTGCTCGTAAGCCTTCGTACGACCGCCACCTTGGGAAGATACCCGTCCAGGTACTCTCACCCCTTCGGCCGATGGTGAACGGGTTCTTCCGGCCCGTCCGACGAGGGGAAACGAAGGGGAGGTTCGACGTCATGCCGAAAGAGATCGACCGGGACGGCCTCCGCCGCCTCCTGGCCATAGGGGCCCAGCTCGTGGAGGTCCTGCCGCCAGAGGAGTACGCAGAGGACCATCTTCCCGGGGCCATCAACCTGCCGCTGCGGCGGCTGGAGAAGGAGGGTCGGGAGGTCCTCGACCCCGGCCGTCCCGTGGTCGTCTACTGCTGGGACTCGGCCTGAGACTTGAGCCCACGAGCCGCGTGGCGGCTCGAGAGCCTCGGTTTTCCCCGGGTCTACGACTACGCCGCCGGCGAGGCGGACTGGCTCGCCTACGGCCTCCCCAGCGAGGGCAGCGAGGCGGCCAAGCCGCGGGCCGGCGTGATCGCCCGCCGCGACGTGCCCACCTGCTCCCTGGATGATCGCTTGGGCGATGTCCGAAACCGGGTCGAGACGGCGGGCTGGGACGAGTGTGTCGTCGTCAAC
>JACDCJ010000127.1 GCA_013817655.1 Actinosomnolentus pattersoniae (SeqCode) | reverse complement strand
CGAAGGAAGCCTCGTAGCGCCTCCACCACGTCGGGGTGTGCGCGCGCCTGGTCGAGTCGGGCGAGCTTTGCCTGATCCATCCGGTGCGAGCTGACAGCTTCGAAGAGGCCGCGCTTGGAGCCGAAGCGCCGGTACACGGTGACGCGGGTGACTCCCGCTCGGTCGGCCACGGCATCCACGCTCACGGGATGAAAGCCGGCCTCGGCGATGAGCTCGTAGGCGGCCTCGAGGATCCGGTGGCGGTTGCGTTCGGTGGTCTCGGCGCGCTGGCCGAGGCGGTAGGGCCGCGGGCTCATTCAGGCTTGACGGGGCCACCGCCGCCGAATCATGATACAGAGCGTATCTCGAAATCGCTCGAGTGACTCGTTGGGTGGGCACATTGCAGACCGGCCAGGAGATCCTGATCGTCTACGGGAGCATCAGCCTCATGTACGGCTTCGCGCTGGGGATCCCCATGTCCTCGATCCGAATGCGACGGCCGGAGGCGCCTCGCCACCTCACGGTCGCGCACCTGTCCGCGATCATCCAGGGTGGCGTGCATCTCGCACTGTCCATCGCGCTCGGTTTCGCCGACATGACTTCGTGGCTCGCGACGGCGAGCGCCGCGCTCCTCGTCACCGGGTCGGCGCTGTTCGTCTCGGGCGCCACCCTGAACTGGCTTCGGCAGGCGGGCGATCACTTCGCCGAACGCTCGCTCGGCTGGAAGTTGCTCTCGGCCAGCGGTCCCGCTCACCTCAGCGGGATGGCAATCGTCACCGCCGGCGTGATTGCCTCCATCTAAGGACCGCGACCCTCGAGGACGCGCCATACTTCGGTCCGTGACCAGCGTCGGCACGACCGCGTCGATCTGGCGGTACCCGGCGAAGTCCATGATGGGCGACGAGTTCCCGTCGCTCCCGATCGCCGACGGCGGCGTGGTCGGCGATCGGGGCTGGGCGGTCCGGGACGAGGAACGCGGTGGCATCCGGGGCGCGAAGAAGATCGGCGGCCTCATGCGACTGCACGCGCGCTATGTCGAAGAGCCACGGGCGGGAGCCGCGCCGCCGGCGATCGAGATCGCTCTGCCAGACGGCGAGGTCCTTCGCTCCGACGAGTCGGACGCGAACGAGCGGCTGTCGAGGTTCCTCGATCACCCGGTGACGCTGTGGCCGCTCCAGCCCCCGACCGACCTCGAGCACTACCGCCGGGGCGCGCCCGACACCGACGACTTCGACGCGGAAATGCGTCAGATCTTCGGGCGGGAGCCGGCCGAGCCGCTTCCGGGGTTCGAGGGCCTCCCCCTGGATGTGCTGATCGAGTACGAGTCGCCGCCGGGTTCCTACTTCGACGCCTTCCCGATCCTCGTCGTCACCGACCGGTCGCTGGCGACCCTCGCCGGGTTGGCGCCCGGATCCGACTTCGACGTGCGCCGGTTTCGCCCCAACATCGTCGTCGAGCTCGACGAGAACGACGGTGACTTCCCGGAGCAGAGCTGGATCGGCCACAGTCTCCGAGTGGGCGAGGTCGAGCTCGAGGTCACCGCCGCCTGCCCCCGGTGCGTCATGGTGACGCGGGACTTCGGGGACCTTCCCGCGGATCGGAACGTGCTGCGCACGGTCGTGCGGGAAGCCGACCAGAACCTCGGCGTCTACGCGAACGTCACCACACCCGGCACCCTCAGCGTCGGCGCGGCGGTCACACTCAGCTGACGGTCAGCTCGATCCCGCGTCGACGAGAGCGGCCAGCCGTTTCGGCGCGACCAGCAGGTAGCTGTCGACAACCAGGTCGTCGACCTCGTCCAGTCGAACGGGCCGACGTCGAGGTAAAGGCCGACCCAGCCGCGCGAGCCGATGTACGACGGGATGAAGAAGCGACCGGGATCCGACGCGACGAGCGCGGTGTTCTGGCCCGGCGCCGCCCGGGTGGTCACGGCAAGCCGCCCGTCACCGTGGTGGTCGTCCAGGTAGTAGGCGAACTTCTTGTTGCGCACCAGGAAGGCTGCGTGCCGGCCCGAGCGCTCCTCGGTCGCCTCCGGAAGTGCGAGGCAGATCTTCTTCACCTGGGCCCGCGGCGTCATTTCAGGGACTATTTCCCTAACGACTGCGCGAACCACCACTGGTGGCCCTCGGGGTCGAACACGCCGTAGAGGCGGTCACCGTAGGGTTTGTCCTCGGGCGGACCGTCGATCTCGGCGCCGGCCGCCTTGGCCTGCTCGAAGTGGGCGTCGACGTCGTCGACGTGCACGTAGAGCCCGACGGTCACCTGGCCGAGCTCCTTCGGGTTCCGGTAGTCGGGCGGACTGCCCAGCATGATCACGGCGTCGCCGAACTCGAGCTCGGCGTGCCGCAGCGTCCCGTCGTCGTCGACGCTCCGGAACCGCTCGCGGAAGCCGAACGCGTGGGCGAGCCATTCCAGGGCGGCGGCGGTGTCCCGGTAGTAGAGGTACGGGCTGAGCCGGGGATAGTTCTCGGGGTACTCCTGGGCCATGGCGAAGCTCCGTTCAGACGACCGCATCCTGCGGCGGGTTCTCGGTGAACCACTCGACAATGCTCGGCATGTGCTGCTCGAAGGGCCCCGGACACGAAAGGTTCAGGACGCCCGCACGAGCGGCACTGCGGTTCTCGAAGTCGTGCGTCACTCCGGCGGGAACCAGAACGAACGATCCTTTCGGCGCGTCGACCCATTGGTCGCCGACGAGGATGGCCATGCTCCCCTCGAGCACGTAGAAGACATCGTCTTCGGGATGCGAATGGGCGCCGGGACCCTTCGTGTTGGGTTCCAACCACCACTCCGAGATCGAGTAGCCGCCATCGGTCTCACCGCCGTCGGCCTTGAACACGGCGTGGATCCGGCCCATCGGATAGTCGCGCCCTGCACCGGGCGCGAGAACGACGGGAGATCGCTGCCCCGGGTCTGCCTCAGCCACCTCGACCTCCTGGCGATGATTAACTATGTGGTTAATCATTAACCACCTGGCTGTGGCTGTCAAGCCGGGCGAATGCCCGGCTCGGGCGCCCGGCTCGTCGGTGACGCCCGGCCAACTCCGACTAGTTCGCGCTACCGACTCGCCTTGGCGGCGCCGCCGGTCATGGCGCGCCAGGCGGCGACGTCGGTCTCGTCGGCCAGTCGCCCCACGTGGGTGACGGTGTCGACGTCGGCGGCCTCGGCCCGCAGCGCGCCGACCGTGCACTGCTCGCGGGGCCTGGTCGCGAACGGGTCGAAGCGGAAGTGGCGGATGGCGTTCTCGTGCGTGATCTTGGCGACGGCCTCGGCGTCGGTGTCGGCCAGCAGCTCGGCGAGCCGTTCGGGCGCTTCGGGCCACATGCTGTCGGAGTGGGGGTAGTCGGACTCCCAGCAGACGTTGTCGAGATTGAAGTACCCGAGGAGCTGGATCCCGACGGCGTCGTTGATGAAGCAGCACACGATCCGCTCGCGGAACAGCTCGCTCGGCCCCATCCCCTGGGGTGAGCGGTGTCCCATCCAGGCGTTGTGCCGGTCGAGGGTGTGCTCACCCCGCTGGAGGAAGTACGGGATCCAGCCGATGTCGCCCTCGCTGAGCGCGAACCGCAGCCCGGGGAACCGGTGCCAGAAGTCGGCCCACAGCAGGTCGCCGAGCGTGTAGATCGACATCGCCGACGACAGGTTCATCGGGACCGGCGGGGGCGCGTCAGGGGCGGTGGATGCCGCCTTCGACGACGACCCGACGTGGCAGCACAGCACCGTGCCCTCGTCGCAGCAGGCGGCAAAGAGGGGGTCCCAGGCGTCGGTGTGGATGCTCGGCATCCCGAGGCCGGCGGGGTTCTCCGAGAAGGTGACGGCGTGACACCCCTTCTCCGCCAGCCGGCGCACCTCCTTCCCTGCCTCCTCGGCGTCGAACAACGGCAGGAGCCCGCAGGGGATGAAACGGTCCGGGTGGGCGCCGCACCACTCGTCGACGTGCCAGTCGTTGTACGCCCGGATCATCACCAGGTTCACGTCGCGGTCGGGACCGAGGTTCAGCACCTGACCGGCGAACCCGGTCCAGTTCGGGAAGTTGAGGCCGGCCAGCTGGCCACCGGCCGACATGTCGCGCACACGCTCGTCGACGTCGTAGCACCCGGGACGCATGTCCTCGTAGCGGGACGGGTTGACGTTGAACATCTCCGGCGGCTTGCCCGCCACCGCGTTGAGCCCGAGGTTCCGGCCACGGATCTCGCCGTAGTACCACTGCTGCGACCCGTCGGGCTCGTCGACGACCCGGGGCATCTGGGCGCGGTACTTCTCGGGGACGTGCGCGTCGAACATGTCGGCCGGCTCGCAGATGTGATCATCGACCGAGACCAGGATCAGGTCGTCGATGCGCACTCCGGGCATCACATAGCTCCCTCGCTCGGCGGCAGGGTACCTGCCGCCGCCCTTCGGGACGCTCGTCCGCACATCGCCCCGACCGCTAGCGAGGCGTGGTCGTCGCAGCCCGCTGGAGAGGGAGTCGCTGCCGGGTCCGGGGCGCGAGGAGCAGGGCCGCGCCGTTGCTCCCCTTCGCCATCCGCACCTCGTTCGGCTCCGGAGCGGGATCGGCGGTCGGGTCGATCACCATCTCCCAGGTGAGCCGGGCATCGCCGGCGGCCTCGACCGGGTGACAGCGGGCGCGGGGGTTGCCGACGCGTGCGATGGCGTCGAGCGCAGGATGGGGTGCCCGGCCGAGCTGCGCGAACCACGAGTAGGGGTCGCCCTCCTCGAACGCGGGACACTCGCGGAACGAGATGACCGCGCGCTGGTCGTCGAGCACCTCGACGCGCAGATCCACGTAGGTGCGGGGCTGGAAGCACGGGTGCAGCTGGAACAGCTTGGCGACTGCGCCGGCGTCGTCACCCTCGACCGCCATCGCCGCCCGGAGGCGCTCGGCGGTCAGTCCCGCCGCGCCGACCCATTGGATGGTCGCGATCTCGCGGGCTTCGTCGTCGTTGCCGAGCCGCTGGGCGACAGCGAGCAGGAACGACCGGCACAGCAGGTGCGACTGGACCGCGAACTCCTGGTCGGCGAGCACGAGCGTCCGGTGCGAGAAGCTCTCGAGGGAGAAGTCGGGGTCGAACTCGCCGGCGTAGTCGGGCATGCCCCCGGACTCTCGATCGGTCCCGGGGTCGACGATGTCGACATCGGCGAGGCGGGACCGCCGCATCGCCTCGACGTTGGGGTGCTCCGCGAACGGAGTTGCGTTCGGCGCGTCGTCGAAGAACACCCGCCACCGGCAGTGCGGTTGCTGGTCGGCGGGAACCCGCGGCGGCCGGTGCACCGGGCGGATCCGGATCAACGGGTTCGTGGCCGCCGCGGTGGCGTCGAACGTCGGGTCTTCGATGTCATGGCACATGCCGTGCACCATGTCCTCGCCGAACGGCTCGACGTCGAGCAACGCTCCACAGGTGGCGAGCCAGAACTCGCCCGAGCGCTCATCGTGCAGCTCGTACCGGACGTCCATGTACCCGTGGGAGAACCCGATGTCGAGCTGGAGGTTCTTGAACAGGGTGCGCACGTCGTTGCCGGTGAAGTCGAGGGCGCGCTGCATGCGCTTCGAGTAGATCGGGCTGGCGCTCATCCACTCGTCGATGGCGAGACCCACCCGGGCGTCGATCCCCGTGCGCCCGAGGACGGGCGCCATCGCGCCCCGGTCCTGGAGCTGGCCGTGGAGGAGGTATTCGCGACCGAGTACCGCGAGCGCCGAGCGCGACAGGTCGGCGAGGGCGAAGTCGGGATCGAACGGCCCCGAGTAGTCGTCGCGCGGGGCGACGG
>JACDCJ010000126.1 GCA_013817655.1 Actinosomnolentus pattersoniae (SeqCode) | reverse complement strand
GCACGCTTCCCCCAGATCTCCGCGCAGGCAAGGGCGTACAGGTCGAGCTGGAGCCCGGCAAGGGGGTCGCCGGGGTCGGGCTGGCGTCCCGTCTTGTAATCGACGATCTCCCAGGGCCCGTCCGGAAGGCCGTAGACCGCGTCGATGCGCCCGCTCACCACGAAGCCGTCCACGTGGAGCAGGAACGGCCGCTCGGCGTACAGGGGAACCCGCCCGGCGTAGACGCTCTCGAGGAAGTTCTGCTGGAGCCGCTCCACCCTTCCCGGCTCGCCGGTGAGCTCCTCGGGCGCGAGGTCCGGCGCGTCGTCGAGATCCAGCAGCGAGGTCTGGCCACTCGATCGCCGCTCGATCCAGGCGTGCACCTGGGTGCCGACCCTGGCGGCGGGCCCGCTGAACCGGGGGAGCGGACGGATCGCCGACCAGTAGAAGCGCTTGGGGCACCGCGCGTACTCGACGAGCCCCCCGACGGAGACGGTCGCCGGCATCTTCGGCTCGGGGGCCACGTTCGCGGCTGCCTCCCGCTCGAGCAGGTGAAGGGCGAGCGTCCCGTACTCATCCGATCGCTGGCGCGAGGCGACCCTCTCCGGCTGCGGGAGCGAGGCCTCCAGCGCCTCGAGGGCATCGGGCTGCCGCGAGGCGTGCGCCGCTGTGGCGCGCCAGCCGACGGGGAAGAGCTCGTCGGACTCCTCGCGAAGCGCCGGCCCGGGCCAGTCCCGCACCAACCGTTCGCGGTGGCCCGCAAGGGGGTTCTCCTCGCTGGGATCGCCGCCACGGTCCACCACGGCACGCCCCGATTCCTCTCCCCAATCCGCCAGTTCCTCGAGGAACACGCTGGCCTCCTTCGGCTTCTGAACCTCGTCGCCGCCGTACCAGTGAGCGCCGCTCGCGAACAGGCGCCTTCGCGCGCGGGTGAGCGCCACGTAGCAGGTCCGGCGCTCCTCGACGAGGGCCTGGTCCCGCAGGGCCTGCCAGAAGGTCCTGAGGACGCCCTGGAACGAGGGAAGGACCTCCCTGTCGCCACGAAGATGAAAGTCGAGCGACCTTCCCTTCTCGGCAGGGTTCTGCTGGACCCGCACGTCCGGAAGGAGCCCCTTCGCCAGGCCGGGCACGAAGACAGTGTCGAACTCCAGGCCCTTGGCCTGGTGGATGGTCATCACTTTCACGGAGTCGTCCTCGGAGGGCTGCACGGGCGACCACTCCGAGTCCTCGCTGGCCTCCACGATGTCCACGTAGTCGAGGAAGGCCCGGAGTGTCAGCTCGCCCTCTAGCGGCGAGAAGGCCCGGACCTCGTCGAGGAACGCGGACAGGTTCCGCCTGGTGGCCGTGGCCGCCGCGGTGTCCAGGCTGGCATCGAGCTCGGCCAGCAGGCCGATCCGGCGCACGACCTCGGCCAGGAACTCGCTCACCGGCCGCCGAGCCTCAACCCGGAGCGCCGCCAGCTCGGCCCGGAACTCCTCCAGGCGTCGAAGGCCCTCCTCGGAGGCGCCCTCTACCTCGCCCAGGTGCTCCAGCGCCTCCGCGAACAGGAACGGCGGCGTCTCGTCCTCTTCCTCATCGCGCAGATCCCGTCCGAGGGCCCGCAGAGCGTAGTTGCGGTCCTTCGCCCACGTCGCCACGCGCGCGAGATCCTTGAACCCCACCCGGTAGCGAGGACCGAGCAGGATCCGGGCGAGGCTGACGCTCGCGAACGGGTCGGCGACCGCCCGCGCGTAGGCGAGGACCTCGACCACCTCCGGAACCTTGACCAGTCCGGCCAGCCCGACGATCTCCGCCGGTATGCCTGCCTCCGCGAACACCTGCTGGATGGGGACGAACAGCCGGCTCTTGCGGCAGAGCACGGCGAACGTGGACCAGGCGGGCGCGGGGCCTCCCCCGGCGCGAAGCGACAGGATCCGTTCCGCGATCCCGTTCGCCTCGGACCATTCGTCCTCGAGTCGCACGATCTCGACCGAGCCCTCGCCGTTCGGGGGCCAGGGCCGGAGCTCCTTGTCCGGGTCCGGCCGCTGCTCAGGAGGAAGCGGCGAGATGATCCGGTCTGCCGCTGCGAGGATGCTCGCCCCAGACCGGAAGTTGGTGTACAGGGGCAGCTTCTCGGAGCGGGAGCCGTCGGCCCTGGGGAACTGCGCGGGGAACTGCTGCAGGTTGTGGAGGCTCGCCCCTCTCCAGGCGTAGATGTTCTGGTCCGGGTCGCCCACGGCGGCCACGGGAAAGCCGCCACCGAAGACACGGGCGATGAGGGCGGCCTGCGCCACGTTGGTGTCCTGATACTCGTCGAGGACCGCGGCCCGGAAGCGCTCGCGGTGCTCCGCCGCCACCTGCGGAAACCGCTCGGAGACGTCGAGCGCCAGCATGATCTGGTCCCCGTAGTCCAGCGCTCCCATCTCGCGCTTCATCCCCTGGAACCGCTCGACGGCTCGGGCGAGCTCGATCCGCTCGAGGGCCGCCGCGCTAACCCTCGCGTCGCTCTTCTCGCCACGGAGCTCGGCGACGAGCCGCTCGTTGGAGGCGATCACCTGGCCCGGGGAGACCCGGTGGTTCGCCATCTGGTCGTCCAGCGCCAAGATGTTGCCGATGAGGGTGGGCTGCCACGTGGCCGTCGCATGCTCGAACGTCATCTCGTCCAGCACGCGGGCGCAGAGCTCCGTCCGCTGCGCCGGGGACAGGACGCGCTGGGACGGCTCGACGCCGGCGAGGAGGCCGTGCCGCTCGAGGATCTGGGCGGCGAACCCGTGGTAGTTGAGGATGGTGGGTTCCTCGCCCTCGGGCAGCTCCACGGTGGCGAGCGCCTTGCGGATCCGCTGGCGAAGGTTCTCGGTGGCCTTGTTGGTAAACGTGAGGCACAGGACGCTTCCCGGGAGCACCCCGGCGTGCTCGGCGGCGACCCGGCCCGTAGCCACGAGAGCGAGGTACACGACGCGGGCCGCGATGACCGATGTCTTTCCCGAACCCGCCCCGGCGACTATCACGTAGGGCTCGAGCGGCATGGCGATCGCCCGCCACTGCTCGTCGGTCGGTTCCGCGCCCATCGCCTCGCGGATCTCCGGCGGGACAGGGGGCGTGCCCGGCCCGCGCTCGCCCGCCATCACGACGAGGCTCCCGCCCGCGAGGGGAACAGCTCCGCGCCCTCGGGGAACAGCGGGCAGAGAGACCTGAACCGGCAGAAGTAGCAGTCCGCCCCCGGATTCGGCCGGTAGTTCTCCGTCTCCAGTAGCTCCCGGACGGTGCCGACGAGGCCCGAGAGCCGCTCCCGCACCGAGGCCTCGTAGTCGCCGCGCGTCTTCGACGTGATGGGCAGCTGCGCGATCGCAATGGGCCCGGGGATGGCCTGGCGGCGGTTCGCCTCCTTCAGGTAGGCGAGCTCCACGGCGCGGACCGGGCGGAACTCCGCGAGCTCCTCCGCCTCTGCCACGGCGAGGTAGTAGACGCCGAGCTGCAGGTTGTCGGCCGGCGTCGCGACGTCGTGGGCCTTCCCCGTCTTGTAGTCCGTGATGACGGTGCCGCCTCTTTCCACGCCCCCGATCCGGTCGATGTAGCCGCTCACGGTGGCGCCGTCGTGCTCGAAGGCGAAGTGAACCTCCTTGGCCAGCGCGGGCGTGGCCCCGTAGAGCTTGAACCACGACGGGAGCATCTTCTCGACGACGAGTCGCCTGAAGGCCTCCGAGACGGCGAGGGAGGGAAACTCCTCTCGCCGCCAACGCTCCTGCACGGCGGCGACCAGAGCGTCGATGTTTCGCTCGATCAGCCCGTTCTCGCAGTCCTCGATGAGGCGATGGACCATGTGCCCCACCCACGCGTGGTATCCGGCCCGGTCGTCCAGGCCGAGCTCCTCGGACAGCACGTACTGGAGGTGGCAGTTCTCGAGCACGTCGAGCTTCGAGTAGGACGTCCGGGTCTCGTCGTGGAGCGGGCGCCCCGTGTCGGTCCAATCCCGTTGGAACCACCATCGCTGCGGATCGACGCCGAGCGCGAGGAGCCCTCGCAGCGCGGCGAGGCGGTCCGCGGGCGCGGCGGTGCCGTCGGCCAGCGACCGCCTCCAGGCCGCCGCGGCCTCCGAGACTGTGAGGGGATCGCCTCCCCGCCCATGCCCCGAAGGAGTCCAGGGAATCCCTCGTTCGGCGACGAACCTGGAGGGGACGGCCGGGAGGGAGTCCGCACGGGATGGGGCGCTCGCGCTAACGACGATTCGTCGCCGCGCCCTTCCGGTCACGACGCCGAACAGCCGCCGCTCGTCCTCCAGACGAAACCGGTTCCGCTCGGACTGGGAGACCCGATGCTCGAGCGCCGCCAGATCGAACATCGGCTCGGGGCGGCTGAGGCTCGGGAAATCGCCCTCGACAGTCCCCACCACGATGACCGTGTCGAATTCGAGCCCCACCGCCCCGTGGGCTGTCAGCACCCGAACCGCGTCGTCCTCATCGGCTTCGTCGCCGCCCGAGAAGCCGAGGCCCTCCTCTCCCCCGTCGAGGAGGTCCAGGAACTCCGACGCCCCCAGCTCACCGCGCTCCCCCGCGCGAGCGATCGCCCCCGAGAGCGCGTCCACCGAATCGAGGTCACGCCGCCCCCGGGCGGACTTCTCGGCCTCCGCCACGAGCCGCCGGGAGTACGACAGCCCCTTCCAGAGGACCGCGAAGGCATCGAGGACGGACCGGCTCGCGACAGGCTCCGCCTCGGCCAGGACCTCCTTCAGGGCACGGAGGGATTCGGCCGTCCCGGGGGCCAGTCCGCCGTGGTCCTCGACCCGATCCAGGGCCGCGGCCGGAGGCTGCCCGGCCGACCGGGCCGCCCGAACGAGGCCTCGCGCCTCGGCCGGTGAGAGCCGAGCGAGCTCAGACGTCAGGAGGGACTCGATCAGGCCGTCTCGCTCCTGCGGGCGAGAGAGCCACCGGAGAGCGAGCAGGTACGGGAGCGTCGGGGTCTCGGCGAGGAACGAGACCCGGGTCTCCGGCGTGGAGCGAGGGATGCCGGCGTCATCGAGGGCTCGCAGGACCCCGCCCATGACGGTGCCCTGACGACGCACCACGATGGCGAGACGCGCCCACGGCACCCGGTCCTCGACGTGGACCCGCCGGAGCTCCCGAGCGGCTTCGGCGTACTCCTCCGAGGAATGCCCGAAGAGCCGGGCTTCCATGCTCGCCGGGGACCCGCCCGACCGGTGGGGCGTCGCGAGGACGACCGAGGCCGTTTCGGGAAGCTGGTGGGAGAAACGGCGGAGCGGTACGTCGGTCGTTCCCTGGAAGGAGAAGACGTGGGCATCGGCGTCCCCCGCGACCACGAGGCTGCGCGCTTTCAGCTCGACTACCAGCCGCTCGGTCGCGTAGGTGGCGTCCTGGTAGTCATCCACGAGGACGTGGTTGAACAGTGGCTCACCATCCCCGGCGCTGGCGGCGGCCTGGCCGACCAGGCCCGCGTAGTCCACCGTCCCTTCGGCATCGAGGACCTGCAGGTACCGGCGGTAGAAGCGCGCCACCTCCGCCCAGCCGGTGAGGTCGGCGTCGGCCGACATGGCCTCGACCTGCTCGGGCGCGAGGAGGGCCTCCTGCGCCCGCAACACGAACTGGCGGAGCTGGTCGGCGAACCCCCGCAGCCCGAGCATCGAGCCGTAGGCCGGCCAGCTCGCGGGATCCTCGCCCCGCATCAGCTCGCCGACCTTCGAGAACTGGTCCACCGCGGAGAGGACAGGCGGCGGCTCGCGGTATCCGAGCCTCGCGAACCGGGCGCTCACGACGTGGTAGGCGAGCCCGTGCAC
>JACDCJ010000125.1 GCA_013817655.1 Actinosomnolentus pattersoniae (SeqCode) | reverse complement strand
GTCTTCGCGATCAGCGACGGACAGCTGGGCGAACGCGTCGCCCCAAACACCCCGCCCGAAGGATGCGCGGCCCCGGTCGAGTGCTTCAGTCACTTTTCATCGACTCTGATCATAGGTACAGGCTGGGGTGCTTCTCGCGACAGGGCCGACGACGTGTGGTCGTTCACTTGCCGCTTCGTTAGGTCATACAGTGCCGATTCCGATCCGCCTCCGCCCGATCGCTCACATGTAGTTCCCCCCGTGCCGGAGCGAAGGCGGGCCCTCCCGTTCATCATTCTGCGCAGCACGCTGTTCGCCATCCTGCCGGGCATGGAATTCGCGCTGCTTGCCGCCGCCGAGACAGGTGGCGATGCCCGGGTGGCCCAGGCTGCACTGATGCCGTGGTTCGTCCCGACATTGATGTGGAAACATCCGGACGCGCGATCCGCGACACAGCGACGAGCGATGCTGGCGGCCTGATTCCGGCCACCGACGGCGAGCTCTGCCTAGCGCTCACGGGCTTCGCCGCGGGCCCCCTGATGGGGACTGGCTCGCTGGGTGACCGGTCGAGCGGTTCGGAAGCCGGCTCGTCGGGTTCGCAGCGTTCTTCGGTGAGGGTGCGGCGCCACCCCGCGCAGCGGCGCTCCCGCGGTTGACTAAGATGCCGGACATGGATCTCCTCGTGGAGTTCTTCCGACACAACTCCATGATGAATCAGCGGCTGCTGGAGGCTTGCCGGAAGCTCTCGCCCGAGCAGCTCGATGCCACGGCTACCGGAACCTACGGGAGCATCGGCGGCACCCTGGTCCACATCGCGAACGCCCAGGAGGGGTACGCGGCGCGGCTCATGGACACTGAGCGGCCCGAGCGGCTCCCGGACGACCCGTTCCCCGGGTTCGAGACTCTAAGGGAGCGGTTCGCTCACGGCGACGCACAGCTCGAGGAGGCGTCGACGCAGGCCGACCAGGATCGCAAGGTCCAGGTGACCGGTGACGACCCGCCGGGCACGTGGTGGATGCCCGTGTCGCTGTTTCTGCTGCAGGCAGTCAACCACGGGACCGAGCACCGCTCGCAGGTGGCCACGATCCTGACGCGGCTCGGGGTCGAGCCGCCCAACATGGACGGCTGGACCTACATCGACGCGAGCGGGCAGTTCGTCCCGGTCTAGCCCCTGCGCGGAGTCGAGACAGGTCGTCCTGCCGACGTCGTTCAGATGGAAGCGAGCTGGGAACCCCTTCCAGGCGGAGAGCCGTGAACAAGCGCCGGAACCTGGCTAGAAAACTCGTCGAAGGCTTGAGCGCGTCCAAAGCCGCATCATGGAAGCGAATCTGCGACCCGGGCTATCCTCCACCGACCGGGCGACGGATCGGGAGATCACGATGAAGGCGATCGTCCAAGACGCGTACGGCTCCCCTGAGGATGTTCTGGAGCTCCAGGACATCGAGAAGCCGGTTGCCAAGGAGGATGAGGTGCTGGTACGAGTTCACGCGGCCTCAGTCCATCCGGATGTCTGGCACGTCGTGACCGGTCTGCCATACGTCCTCCGCATCATGGGGGCCGGGCTGCTCAGACCAAAGATCAAGGTTCCGGGAACGGATGTTGCAGGGCACGTTGAGTCGATCGGCAAGAACGTGACGCGGTTTCGACCGGGCGATGAGGTATTCGGCGAGAGCGTCAGAGGCATCCAGTGGCACAACGGTGGCGCCTATGCCGAGTGCGTGTCTGTGCGCGAGAAGTCGCTGGCGCTGAAGCCGGCCAACCTGACGTTCGAACAGGCGGCGGCAGTGCCAACGTCCGGATTCATCGCGATCCAGGGCATTCACGGTCGGGGACGCCTTCAGCCCGGACAGAGAGTCCTGATCAACGGCGCGGGTGGCGCCGTGGGTGCCTTCGCCGTGCAGCTCGCCAAGGCGTACAGAGCCGATGTGACCGGCGTGGACAGCACCGCGAAACTGGAAATGGTTCGATCGCTGGGCGCGGACAGGGTCATCGACTACACGAAAGAGGACTTCACCCGACGAGGCGAGCACTACGATCTCATCCTCGATGTTCCCGGGATCCATCGGTCTTCAGACATCAGACGGGCCCTCACTCCCACGGGGACCTACGTGCTCATCGGGCATGATCGTTTCGGAGCTTCGGGCCGCCGTTGGATCGGAGGCATCGGTCAATTCCTCAAACTGCTCGTGTTGTCGCCGTTCGTGAGCCAGCGGATGGCTCCACGCGAGTCGAAGGAGATCAAAGACCCTCTTGGTCTGCTGAAGGACCTCGTCGAGGCCGGAAAGATCACACCGGTCATTGACAGAACGTTCCCGCTGAGCGAGGTCCGGGAGGCCATCCGGTATCTGGCAGAGGGACACGCTCGAGGAAGAATCATCATCACCATGTGAATCGGCGGGCACTGCGCCGAAGGGACGCCGGGGGCGGCCCTTCGGCGAGTGATCTGGGGTCAGTCGACCCCAGCGAGCTGCCGCTCGAGATCGGGTTCGACGGGGTTTGGAACCATCTCGGGCTTCGCCGAACCGTCGATGTTCACCTTGGGCAGCCATTCGAGCCAGGACGGTAGATACCAGTTGCGGTTGCCGAGGAGCTTCATCGTTGCGGGGACGAGGACGGATCGGACGATGGTGGCATCGAGCGCCACGGCCACGGCCAACCCAAAGCCCATCTGCTGCAGCGCGACCAGCGGGCCGGCTGCAAAGCCACCGAAGACCGCCACCATGATGGCCGCCGCCCCGGTGATCAGAGCACCCGTGGTGCGCAACCCATGCGCAACGGACTCGCTGTTGTCGCCGGTTTGATCGAACCGCTCCCGGATCCTTGAGAGCATGAAAACGTGGTAATCCATGGAGAGCCCGAACAGGATGCTGAACATGAACAGCGGCAGCCCGGCCTCGATCGCCTCGACCTGGCCAAAGCCCAGCCACCCGGCGATGTCCTTGAACACCTCAGGCCCGACGCCACGCTGGAAGAACAGGACGAGCAGCCCATAGGTCGCCCCCACCGAGAACAGGTTCATCGCGATCGCCTTCGCCGGGATGACCACCGAGCGGAACGCCACGGTCAACAGCACGAAGGACAGGCCGAGCACCAGCAAGAACACGATGGGCGTGTACAGCGTCGTCTGGTCGAGGTAGTCGATGTTGTACGCCGTGTCGCCTCCGACGAGCACCTCGACCGGCTCGCCGTTGAAGAGGCGCGGAACGACTTCGTCGCGCAGGTCGCGCACCACATCCATCGCATGATCGCTAGACATGTCCCCGGAAAGAGGGGCAGACACCAGCGCAAGGTCGCCCGCCTCGTTCACCTCGACTATGTACGGGCCGAATGATGGATCGGCGTCCAACGCGTCCTGCATATCCCGGATAGAGGCCATCACTGACGGGGTGACGTCTCCATCGATGACGATCTCCACCGGCGACCCGAGGCCTCCCGAGAACTCCCTCTCCAAGATGAGGAAGGCTTGCTTAGACTCCACCTCATCGGGCAGCGTGCTCACGCCCGAGAACCCTTCGTTGATACTGAGGTATGGGACGGCCGCCACAATCAGGATTCCGGCGGCCAGGACCAGGCTCGCGACGGGTCGGCGCATGACCGTACCGGTGACCCGATCCCAGAAGCGACTCTGCCTCCGTTCGGAGGCGTTCCTTCTGCCCCGAATCCGCAGCGCATCGACCTTGTCGCCGAGGAGTGCCAGCACGGCGGGCAGCAGGGTGAGCGAGGCGGCGACCGCGGTGATCACCACGAGGATCGCGCCCAGACCGATGCTGCGGTAGATGGTGTTCGGCAGCATCAGCATGCCCGTGAGCGCCACCATGACCGTGAGGCCGGAGAAGAACACCGCGCGGCTCGCCGTGGCGCCGGTGTGGGCGATCGCATCGAGCTTGTCGAGACCGTTGGCCCGCTCCTCGCGGTAACGGGAGACGATGAACAGCGAGTAGTCGACGCCGACTGCCAGACCGATCATCGTGATGATGTTGGCGATGAAGAACGGCAGATCGAACGCCAGCCCGAATAGGGCAGCGGCACCGAGAGCGATCGCGATTGCCGTCACCCCGAGGATGATCGGGATCAGGCTGGCGAGGACCGCCCCGAACACGAACACCAGCACCACGAAGGCGACCGCCAGGCCGATGGTCTCACCCTGCTGGAGGCCCTCCTCGGCGAGCCGGATGAACTCGTTCTCGAGCGTGGCTGGACCCGCGACGAGAGCCTCGAACCCTGCTGGAGCACCTATGCCCTTGACGGCGTCACCCAGCAGCTCGGCATTCTCCCCGACGGCGGTGTGGTCGGCTCCCGCCAGCGTCACCGGCAGCAAGGTCGATCGGCCGGTCTCGGAGACCGGACCCTCGTTCGTCAGGTAACTCCCCACACGCTGGACGGCATCCGGGCCGAGGGCCGCGATCGCGGCTTGCAGCTCGCCCACGTAGGCCCGGTACACGGGTTCGGTGACCGCCCTCTCGGCCGTCACCACGACGAACTCCATGCCTTCGTTGGGGCCACGGAACCGCTCCTCCAACAGACCGGCGGCCCGCTTGGCTTCGGGCTTGTTCGTGAAGTCGGTGTCGGTGGTCAAGGCACCGCCCAGGAACTGCGACGACAGGACGCCCGCGGTGACCAGCGCGATGACCCAGACGACCAGCGTCCTCCACGGGTGCCGGCCTGCCGAACGAGCCAGCGATTCGGTGGACAGTTTCATGGGCCCTCTCCCCTTTCCTCTTGGCGTACGCCGTATGCATACGCCGTAAATGTATGGCGTTAAGGTACACGTACGCCGTAAGGCTGTCAAACGGAAGAAGGGGTGGGTCTAGTGAGGCGTGCTGCTGCGGAGCCGACCAGCCGGCCTCAGGCTGGGTCCCGGAGCCTCTCGAGGCCGTCCAGCATCAGGTCGAGCGCGAACTCGAACTCGACCTGGTCGTCGCACCCCCGCAACGTGGTGGCTTCATCGTGGCTGATCTGCTTGGCCATCTCAGTGAGGTGGGGGTACGTGCCGGCCATCTGCTGGATGAAGATCGCCATCGCCTCTGGATCGGGCTCATCCGAGTCTTCGTACAGCTCTTGCGTGAACCCCAAGATTCGGCTGCCCAGGACATGCAGGGCATGATGGGTCTGGTCGATCGAGAAGCCCGCGTCCCGGAGAAGTCCGATAACCGAGTCGAAGTAGCCCAACATCGGCATGCTCATGTTGGTGCGCGACTCGATGACGCCAGGCGCCCAGGGATGCCGAAGGAGGATCTCGCGGGCCGACAGGATCCTCCGGCGCATGGCCGTCGTCCAGTCGCCGAAAGGAGCATCGGCCGCGCTGACGGCGTCGTTGATCTCGCTCACAACGACGTCGACCATGCCATTGAGGATCTCTTCCTTGTTGGCCACGTGGTTGTACAGCGACATCGCCTCGACCCCGAGCTCCTGGCCGAGCTTGCGCATGCTGAGCGACTCGATACCCCGTTCATCGGCAAGGGCGATGGCCGCCCGCAGCACCCGCTCCCTGCTCAGGGGGGTACGGGGCTCAACGCTCAGGTCCGTTCGCGTCGCCACTCTGCATCCACCTCTTCACGCATTCTAACGTACAGAGTAAGTTAGGGCAGGACACTCAGGCTGCCCGTGCTCAGCACGATCAGGTCAGGCGAGCGCGGCGGTGGCCTCCTCGGGAACGCCGTCGACGTACGAGACCGCGTTCGTCATGAGCGACGGCACGCGTGGGCCCGGCAGCACGACCCCCACCAGGTTCAAGGGGTCGGCGGCCGAGATCGTGATGCGTTCCCCGGTGCGGTCTTGCTTTCGCACAGCTCGGAGGGCGTCCAGAGCCTCCGGTACCGCGTACTGCTCG
>JACDCJ010000124.1 GCA_013817655.1 Actinosomnolentus pattersoniae (SeqCode) | reverse complement strand
CTGTCGATGGTAAGCGTGACGGGCTCCGGCGGCGGCCACAGGTTCGGCCAGTCCGTGCCGGCGAGGTCCAGGCGGATGCGATGCCCCGGCTCGAAGACCCACGACGTCGCGTCGAGCTCCAGCGTCACGTCGTTGGGCTCGCCGGGAACGAGCGGTTCGGGGCTCACGTGGGAGTGCCGGTGCGTGAGGTTCGAGAACCCGCGGCTGACGAGCGCGGAAGTCCCGTCCTCGAAGGCGTCACAGAGCTTCGCCGAGAGGAAGGCCACGGGGGCCGACGAGCGGACGCGCACCCGGAGGCGCGGGTGGCCGAGGATCTCCAGCCCCTCGATCCCGACGGGCCACTCGTAGACCAGCGAGTACGCCTCGTCGGGGCGCTGGTCCAGGTTCTGCCCGTACGGGAGGTGGCCGGCACACCACATGGGTGCGGCGATGCCCACGTCGGGACGGACCTCCAGGACATCTTCGTCGCGGCCGGCCGACGCGCCGGCAATGGCGAGCGAGAGAGAGGACTCGCGGACCCGATCGAGCGGCCATCCCGGCTCGAACCGCCACTCACCCGACACGGTGTCGAGGTCCGGCGTCGGGCGCGTGGAGCGGCGGACGAAGACCTCGACCGGCGGACGATCGTCGGAGCCGTTCCCGGTACCTCGGAGCCATCGGTCGAACCACCGCAGCATCTCCGGCACCAGGTCGATCCTGGGCCCCGGCAGCGAGGACTCCGCCGAGGCGTGGCTCCACGGCCCGAGGAGCAGCCGCTTGGGAACCTGCAGTGCCGCGAAGGTCCGCAGCGTCGCGTTCCGGTAGCCGTCCGCCCACCCTCCGACGATCATGGTCGGGCACGCGATGCGTGCGTAGCCCGGCCGCAGGGAGCCGTGGCGCCAGTACGGCCTGTCAAGCTGCTCGTCCATCCAACGGAGGAGCCAGGGCTCGAGCCGCTCCACTCGTTCGCGCCATGCCGCTCGCCATCCATCACCGAAGATGCTGGGCACGGGAGGCAGTGCGTTCATCGCCACCATGTAGAGCGGGTAGTCGATCAGGTCGAGCGCCCGCCGGGCGCCTCCGTAGTAGTGGACGTCGTCGGTGTAGCGATCGTCGGTCGCGTAGATCGCGATGATGGCCTTGAGCTCGGATGGTCGCTCTGCGGCCACCTGCAGCGAGTTGAACCCCGAGTAGGAGCTGCCGTACATGCCCACGGCGCCGCTCGACCAGTCCCGGCGCGCCAGCCAGGCGAGGACCTCGCACAGGTCCCGCTGCTCCTGCGCGGGATACTCGTCGGTGGCGAGCCCTTCGGAGGAGCCGGTCCCCCGCAGATCCACCCGAGCGACCGCATAGTTGCCTTCATCGCGCAGCCGCCGGTACTCCGGCGCATAGGAGGCCGTCAGGTCGTCCTTGCGGTACGGAAGGGCCTCCAGGATCACCGGCCACGGCGGCTCCGTCCCGGGGAGAAAGAGCGTGGCAGCGAGCCGAACGCCGTCGGAGAGCGGGATCCAGGCGTGACTCTCCGGCATGGGTGCCTAGACTACGGCGCTCGTGAAAGATGGGAAGCATTGCCGGGTGTCGATGCGCGGCAGTGGCAATCGTGATCGCCCTGACCTTGCTCTTCAAGAGAGGAACGAGTCGAGGGAGCTATCCCATTGACGCCGGTGGTACTTTCGGCGCCCCTGCATGAAGGAGGAAGCATGAGCCAGCGGCGCATCTTCCAGAACGAAACGGTGTACCTGCCGGACTTGGCCCGGACCGGAACCATTGTGTCTGCGACGTTCACTGACTGCGACATTCGAGGGCCAGCGGTCGTACACCTGCTTGGTGAAAGCCGAATGGAGGGTGTCGGGTTCAGGATCGAACACAACGATCCCGAGACGATCATGTGGGAGCTTCCCGAGGGCGCGTACAAGATCGGCCTCATTGGCCTTCAGGGCTGCCGGGTCAATGGTGGCCGCTTCGAGGGCGTAGGCTTCGCCGGTACGAAGGAACAGTTGGACACTATGAGACGAGCCATCGCTGCCGGGAAATGAATCGCCCACTTCCTTTCCGTGGATAGCCTTTCCTCGCCCCTCTTCGAGCGGCCTGTAGGACCCGGGCATCAGTTCTTCGGTGATGAGTCGCCTAGAATGCAATGCAATGAAGAGAACGGCGCAAACAGCGATCGTGGCGATGTTGGCTGTAATCTGGGCGTTCGGGACTAGCCCCGCCGCTGCGTTGACCGAACAAGTATGTTTCGGAAGGCCGGCGACTATCGTTGGGACGGACGGAAACGACTTTCTTGAGGGGACAGCAGGCAATGATGTCATCGTAACTCTCGAAGAAAGCGATACCGTTCATGGATACGGTGGCAACGATCGGATCTGTGGTAACGGCGCTGGCTCCAAGTCGCTGTTTGGGGATGCGCCGACACCGGGCTCTCAGGGACGGGACTGGTCGGACCTCATTGCCGGTGGGCCCGACCACGACGAGCTCCACGGCGGTAGGGATGACGATCGCATCAGGGGCTTCGGCGACAACGATGTCATCGGCGGAGACGGCGGGGATGACTACCTGGACGCTGGACCTGGGGCGGACTCGATTGATGGGGGACCCGGAACGGACACGTGCTTGAACGGCGAGTCCAATGTTCGGTGCGAGACGTAGGGGGACCCAAGCTCTAGAGTTGCGTGGTGCACCCAGGGGGATTCCGTTCGGCCGGGATTTTCTCTGTCACGGCACCCACTGGTGACATCAACCTTGTTCTGCTGTGACCCATGAATAAGACGGCTGGCCGGTGGGGATTCGCAAGGGGCAAGAGGGGCGAGCAAGCGTCTGCAGGTGGAGAAGGGTTTGCGCGAACAGCAGCAGTCCTCTCCCTCTCGCTTACTGCCGTCATCGCTGGAATAATGATTGCGACTGCGAACTATGCCGGGTTGCTCTTCATCCTCCCCGCGACTACGTCTGGCCTCCTATCCCTTCTGTGGCCCGCGAAACCTCCAGTGCTGTGGGCCGCAGCGGCGCTCCTGTTCGTCAACGTCATGCTGCTGCTGATCGGATGGAGCGGATTATTGTTTGTACCATCGTTAGCTCTCCTGATCATTGCCGCCCTGCGCATTCAGCGCATCGGGCCATCCTCTTCCGACTGACCCGCATCGTCGCTTGCCGTGTGGGCATTCACTCGAGCTCCGGGTCCGTGTACACGGGCTGCCCTTCCACCATCGTCAGGAGCACGCGGGCGTCGCCGATCGGTCCGGCCTCGGGTGCGAAGAGGTCGCGGTCCAGCACGACGAGGTCGGCCAGTTTCCCTGGTGCGATCGTTCCGCTCAGATGGTCAAGATGGTTGACGAATGCCGAACCTGCCGTAAAGGCGCGGAGCGCCGTTGGGAGGTCCAGCCGCTCGTCGGGCAGAAACGGCTCGGCGCTTCGGTCCTCGGGGGACACCCGGGTCACCGCCACCTCCATCTCGAGCAGAGGGTTCGGCGTGCTGACCGTCCAGTCACTTCCGAACGCGAGCCTCGCCCCGGAGCGGACCAGGCTTCCGAACGGATACTGCCAGGACGACCGCTCGGGCCCTATGAACGGGATCGTCAGGTCCCGCTGGTACTCCTCCAGGCACGCCCAGAACGGCTGGGCGTTCGCCACCACCCCGAGCGCCGCAAAGCGAGGGACGTCCTGCGGGTGGACGACCTGGATGTGCGCGATGTGATGTCGCCCGTCGCCGGCGCCGCTTCGATCCCGCGCGGCCTCGAAGGCGTCGAGGGCGTCCCGGATCGCCCGGTCCCCTATGGCGTGGATGTGGACCTGGAACCCCTCCGGGTCCAACCTCGCTACGGCCCGGCGCAGCGCCGAGGGATCGAGCATCGGCATGCCCCGGTTGCCGGTCGGGCGCCCGTCGTCTCCCAGGTACGGCTCCAGCATGGAGGCGGTGAAGTTCTCGCAGACGCCGTCCAGCATGATCTTCACCGAGCCGCACCGGAGCCGGCCCACCGTCCCCCGCGAGCGCAGATCGAGCAGCTCCTCGACCTGCTCCTCCCCCCGGTGCCTGTCCCACCAAAGGGCGCCCACCACGCGGGCCGTCAGCTCTCCTCGCTCTGCGAGCGTCCGGTAGGCCGCGAGCGTCTCGGGGGTGACGATCGCGTCCTGCCACGCGGTGATCCCGAGCGAGTGCAGGTATGTCTGCGCCCGGCGCACGGCGTCCACCCACTCCCCCCGCGTGGGCTCGACCAGCAGCCGTTCCACGAGGTCCATCGCGCCCTCGTGAATCGTCCCGGACGGCTCCCCGCCTTGCTCCCGCTCGATCCGGCCGTCTGGAGGGTCCGGTGTGTCGCGGTTGAGGCCGGCGAGCTGGAGCGCCCGGGTGTTGACCCAGGCGCCGTGGCCGTCCCGGTTCGTCAGGTAGACGGGGCGGTCCGGAACGAGCGCGTCCAGGGCCTGCCGGGTGGGCGTTCCTCCGGGAAAGGCCGCCATGCTCCAACCACCGCCGCGGACCCAGGAGGCGTCCGGGTGCTCCGCGGCGTACCTGCGGATGGTCGAGGAGTACTCCCCAGGATCGACACCGTGAAGGTCGCACTGGCTCGCGTACAGACCGCCCCACGGGGGGTGGACGTGGGCGTCCTGAAAGCCGGGGAGGACCGTCCGCCCGGCCAGGTCGATCACGCGGGTGTGCCGCCCCGCCAACTCCCGCATGTCCTCGTCGCGGCCCACGGAGACGATCGATCCGCCCCGCACCGCCACGGCCCGAGCGTCCGGATCGTCCACCGCGCCGGTCCACACGCTTCCCGCGCGCAGCACGATGTCGGCGGGCCCAGTCATCGCGCTCCCCCGGTCACCCTCGGCATGGGGCACATTGTCCCAACCGTGCCACCCGCGCAGGCCGGATACTAGGATGAGGTCCAAGCTTTCCCCGGCAGGCGGTGTAAGTATCGCCGGCCACTTGCGGATGGCACGGTGCGTTCAGGAGGTGCACACCATGGCACGGACGGGAGTTCGAATCACCTACGCAACCATGTCGGCGGACAACGAGGAACTTCACCAGGCATACGAGGAGGGCGTCGAGACCGCGAAGTCCTGGCTGGGGAAGCGGCATCCGTTTTACGTGAACGGAGAGGCGCGTGAGGGCGAGGGCTACGACGAGGAGCGCAGCCCGATCGACCGGGACATCGTCATCGGTGAGTTCGCCAGGGCCTCCCGGCAGGACGCCAAGGACGCCATCGCGGCCGCCAAGGCATTCTCCCCGCAGTGGTCGGGCCTGCCGTGGCAGGAGCGCGTCAAGATCATGCGCCGGGCGGCCGACGTCATCTCAGATCGCGTGTACGAGCTCGCCGCCCTGATGGCCATCGAGGTCGGCAAGAGCCGCCTGGAGGCCCTGGGGGACGTCGAGGAGACAGCCGATCTCATCCGTTACTACTGCAAGCAGGTCGAGGACCACCAGGGGTTCTCGTTCCAGATGGGAGCGCTGTCCGAGAAGGAGAACAACCGCAGCGTGCTGCGTCCGTACGGGGTGTGGGGGGTCATCAGCCCCTTCAACTTCCCCATGGCGCTCGCCGGAGGCCCGGCCGGCGGCGCGCTCGTGGCCGGCAACACGGTGGTCCTGAAACCCTCTCACCAGGGCTACTTCACCGGGCTGAAGCTGTACGAGGCGCTCACGGACGGGGGGGTGCCTGCGGGCGCCCTGCACGTGCTTACCGGTCCGGGGCGGACGGTCGGAGACGAGATCTATACGAACCCCGACGTCGACGGCATCACGTTCACCGGCTCGTACGCGGTCGGCATGCAGATCTACAGGAACTTCGCGAAGGACTATCCGAAGCCTGCGATCTGCGAGATGGGCGGAAAGAACCCGGCGATCGTGTCGGCCAAGGC
>JACDCJ010000123.1 GCA_013817655.1 Actinosomnolentus pattersoniae (SeqCode) | reverse complement strand
CACCCACCCTGTCCAGGTTGTCCACGTTGAGGCTGACCAGCACAAACAGGCTGCGGAGGAGCCCAACCTGGACAACGTGGACGGTTCGGGGAACGACCCGGACCGCGTCCTCGGCCGCGAGGCGGCCGTCGCCCGCTTCGTCAACGAGTTCGGCGCGGAGGTGCTCCCATGACTCCTGACGTAGAGGAGCTGATCGCCCGGGGGGTTTCCTCCTTCGCCGCTGCCGTAGCCGCCGGTGACTTCGCGAAGGCCGAAAAGTTTGCCTGCCTGGCGATCGGACTGGATCACTGCCTGGCCGCGGAGCGGGCGGTGGCCAAGGACGCTCGAAAGGACCCCGCCGCGAGGACGAAGGAAGGGGAACAGTGAACACGATGAAGGACGACGGATGGGGGAGTCGGCACCGGGGGTACCACCGGTCGAAGTCGTTGAATGTGCGCGTGCGCTCCGGCACTCGCGTTCTGTACGGAACCCCGAGAATGGCATTTGCCCCTAATCAGCAGCCTAGGAGGACACGATGAGTGACACGGGACGAGAGAACCGAAGACGTCACGACGCATCGCTTGGCAAGCGCCAGTCTCGTCAAGCGAGGGAGGGCGGGGCCTGGAGGCGCGACGAACGCCTCGAACGCCTGGCCGCGGCGGCAGCGCAGGGGCATCGCCTCTCGCCGTCCGAACGAATCCAGCTGGGCTTCTACAACAACGGGAAAGCAGCGGCGGAGGCCGAGGGCCTCGACGTGACAGGAGGGAACTGAGATGGCAGTCGATGAGGTGAAGCTACGAAGCGAGGCCGAGAAGGCCGCCCGGGCCGCCGAGGCAGCGGCGGCGAAGGTGCGGGCAATCGACGAGGCCCGGGAGGCCGAGGAGGCGCGCATCGCCGCCATCCGCCTCCAGGCCGTGCGGGAGTTCGACGAGGCCATGATCCGCGGCTGGCCCGCCAAGGTCGAGGAGTTCACCCAGCTTGAGAAAGAGGCCACCGCGGAGTTCGAGGCTGCCCTCACCGAATCCGACTGGGGCAAGGCCCTCCTCGCGGCGTGGGCAGTTCGGGACGCCCAACGCTTGATAGCGAGTCAGCTGCAATCCGAAGCCCTTCGCCTCGGCGCGCGTCCACCGCACGAGGTCTCTCTCCGTGAACACAACGTCGGAAGCGAGATTCAGAACGTGTTCAGCAACGCCACGCGCGCGCCGATTGAGGCCCTCATCAAAGAGAAGTTCCACAAGCCGCGCTGGGCCGCCGTCGAGGCAGCGGAAGCAGCCGATGCAGCGAACAAGGATAGTCAAGCAGGCTGACGATTGGAGACTGTCAAGCAGGCTGACGATTGGGGTGGGGTAGTACCCGTCGCGCTGGGCTAGAACCGTTCCGGTTCGCGCAGCCGCGGAGAGTACGGGTTGCCGCGGGTTTTTTCCTCGCTACCCTTTTTTTCCGGGGGTTGGCATCGGAAATGGTAAACGCTCCCCCGACTTCTGCGAGAGTCGGGGACTCGGGCAAGCTGTCCGAGAGAAGGGCGGCGCGAGCCCGGTCCTCGTGGTGGGTTCCCACGGGGCCGGGCCGTCCGTCAAACGCCTTCCGCTCGCTATGACGCTACGAAGGGTCGGCGTGCCACGTACGTGCCACACAAGGGCGATGGAGCCCCTATAAACCCCGATACCCTCGTCCCTTTTGATAACTAGCCTGACCTGCTCGTTTGCGCGTTTGCGCTGGTCAGAGAATCGGCCTGCGCCTGCTTTGGGAGCAGGAGGTCGTGGGTTCAAATCCCGCCGCCCCGACAGCGTGATGTTTCGGACATCGTGGACGGATTTCTCGGGACATCGTAGCCGCCTCCTAGCGGTGGCGACTCGAGAACGGGTTGTTTGGCGGCGGGGTCCGCATTCCATATGTCCAGGGCACAGCGCCATTCGCCATCGCGCTCTCGGCGCCAGATCGTGACAGCACGACCTTCGGTCGTGACAGAGGCGCCATCCGGGGCATTCATCGTGACGGCATTCCGGCCGAGCATGTACGCGAGGTTTCCATCCGGCGAGAAGGTGACATCCGTCGATGCCCAGGTGATCCTGAACCCAGGGATCTGCAAGCTGCCTTCCACGTACTGGCGCAGTGCAGTCTTACCGACCACCGCCGGGAGACCGGGAGGCAAGACGACCGCATCGTCCGTCCAGAACGAGAGAATGCGTTCGATGTCGCGCCCCTCGGAAGACGCTGTCGCCCACTCGGCGTCGCGCTGGAGCAACCGGGTTCGTTCTGATTCCTGAACGGCTCTCCGATTCTCCTCTTCTCGCATCTTGATCTCCTTTTGTTTGAGGAGCCGTACTAGTCCGTAGTAGGCGCCCTACCCGACTAGGGGACGCTCGCGTCCGCGGAGTCGCTGGGCGACCACCGCAAGGATCCGCAGGGCAAGGATCGGCTCACCGGCCAAGAGGTCGCGGAAGTCCTTTCCGGCGAGGTCAAGGACGAGGAGCGGTGTCTCCGCGACGACAGTGGCCACGCGAGGACCGCCGTCGAGGAGGGAGATCTCGCCGAAGAAGTCTCCTGGCGCCAACCGGGCGATCGTTCGGGTCCCTCGAACGACCTTCGCTCGCCCGTCGAGGATCACATAGAAGGCGGAGCCGATCGTGCCCTCTTTGACCACGACGGCGCCCTCCTTGTACCCAGTTTCCGTGGTGAACCTGGCGATGGAGCGAAGATGGCGCTTGGGGAGGTCGGCGAAGAACGGGGCGCGCCTCAGCGCCTCCTCTCGACGCGCCAAGACCACTTTCCCGATCCGGCGGAAGGAGGGAGCAGGTTGGTACGGCCAAGAGGACGTGAAACCGCGTTGTTGGGACATCCGGTGACCCCTAAGGGAGACTCAACCGTTTCCGATATCACTTGGTACGCCAGAGGGGCTATGGAGTCAAGGCCCTCCGCCGGTTCGCATCACCTCGAGACCACGGCCACACCACCCTGGCGCGCCGCGGCAAGGCCCTCCTGCTCGGAGTGGCGGAAGGCCCGCTTGCTGACCTACTGATGAGTTCCGCCCGGGATGCCCTCTCGATGGCCACTGCCTCGCCAGGTAGGCCGAGGATCTCGGGCGCCCGACGGCCTCCCCGTCGATCGCCAATCCTTCGAGGCTCCAGTCGGGCCGGACCATCCGAACTGGTCGGGCCGGGTGGCGGTTGCGGAGACGCCGCAGGCGAGCCGGACAGCCACATTCACCACGCCCTCGAAATCGCTCGCAGGGTCGCTGAGCACTTCCTCGGGGATGCCGATGGCCTGGTCGCAATCTCTTCGGGACGCCGAGCCCTCCGCTACGTGGGAGAAGGAAACATGCCCTAATCGGCCCCATATTCCAGCCGGCCAAGAATGGCGTTCGCCCCGGGAGGTGGTGCAGATGCTGGAATCGGCCACGGCGCACGCAACGATTGCGGTAACGGACCTCGAGCGGGCCAGGAAATTCTACGAGGGGACCCTGGGCTTGAAGCCCATGGAGGAGCGGTCGGACGGGGTGAGGTTCGAGGCCGGCAAGGGGACTTGGTTCCTCATCTATCCCTCGCAGTTCGCCGGGACCGCGAAGAGCACATACATGACCTTCGAAGTCGAGGACCTCGAGACGGCGGTCAAGGAGCTTCGGGGTCGCGGGGTCGTCTTCGAGGAGTACGACCTGCCCGGACTGAAGACAACGGAGGGCATCGCTGAAATTCAGGGAGTTCGTGGAGCCTGGTTCAAGGATCCCGACGGGAACATCCTCGCCGTCGGCGAGCGCACCTGATTCGCTCCCTGTAGCACCATCGGCCGGCGTGAGCCACCGCTGACGCCGGGATTGCCACCTGGCCGAACGGCCGTGTGCGAGTTGAGCACGAACTGCTCCGAGCCGCTCACCGGTCGCTTATGCTTTGGAGGAGGTCGGAGTCCACATCGTGCTCCTCGACCGGGGAAGAGAGAGGGCGGGCTCAACCCGACCGGGCTCGCGGGACGAAGAACCGGTTGACGAAGCCGCGTCTGCGGCTCAGGAGCCTGTCCATGTCCGAAACCGATGTCACCGCTGCGCGCGCTCGAAAACGCTCGGGCTTCGTGCGCCGCCGGGACGTGTGGATGGCCGTCCTGTTGGTCGTTGGCCTCACCGCTGCGGCCGTCCTCGCCCTCGCGGCCTTCCAGTGGGCACGGCCCGGCACGCTGCCGCACGTTTGGGTCGGTGGGATGCCTGTCGGCTTATTGGAGGAGGGGGAGCTTCGCACGGCCATCGAGGATCTTGCGGCACGCCGGGGGCGTTCGACGGTTATCGTACGGCGCCCCGCGACCGCTGCCGCCGGGTCCGCCTCGCTCGTGGTGAGCGCAGCCGAGGTCGGCTATCGCGTGGACGTCGAGGCCACCATGGATCTCGTGCTCGATCGGGGGCGCCAGCCTAATCCCATGGCGGCGCTCGCCGATCATTTCCTCACGAGCTTCGGGAGGATCACGCTTTCCCCCGTCGAACGATTCGAGGAGGAGCTCTTCGATGGATGGTCGGCGGACGCCGTGCGGACCCTCTCCACCCCGCCCCGTGAGGGGGAACTGGTGTTCACCGGCGCCAGGGTTCGCGCCGTGTACCCCGCGGAGGGGGCGCAGGTGCTGCTGGGCGATCTTCGGGACAGCGTCCTCGCCGCCATCCGGGAGGGCCGATCGGCGCCGCTGATGGTGAACGTCCAAACCCTCCCACCGAGAACCAGCGATGTCGCCGTCGAGGAAGCCCTGTCCGAGGCCCGCCTGGCCCTCTCGGGTCCGGTCGTGCTGACCCGTGGCGAAGGCGCGTTGACCTTCGAGCCGAAGGTACTCGGATCGCTGCTCGAGACCAGGCTCGTCATGGCGGAGGACATCGCCTCGCTGGACCTTGTCATCGATCCGGATCGGCTCGCGGAGACGATCGGCGCGGACGGGATCTCGAAGGTGGAGTCGGACCCGGTGAACGCGAGATTCCGGCTCGAGAACGGTGCCGTGCACGTCGTGCCGGCGAAGAGGGGTTTCCGATTCGACGCCGACCGCGCGGCGGTGCAGCTCCTCAACGTCGCGACGTCTTCGTCTCGCCAGGCCCGACTGGCGGGCCGGGAGGTCATCCCCGGGTTCAATACGGCGGAGGCGAGGGGCCTCGGGATCGACGAGCGGGTTTCGACGTTCACCACCTATCACCTCTGCTGCGAGCCGCGTGTGACGAACATCCACCGGATCGCCGACATCGTGGACGGTACGGTCGTCGAGCCGGGAGAAGCGTTCTCCATGAACCAGGTCGTCGGCCAGCGCACCGAGGCGAACGGCTTCGTGCCGGCGCCGGCGATCCGAAACGGCGAGTTCGTGGAGGAGGTCGGGGGAGGCATCAGCCAGTTCGCCACCACGACCTTCAACGCCATCTTCTTCGGCGGGTACGACTTCCTCGAGTACAAGGCCCATTCCTACTACTTCTCCCGTTACCCCCTCGGACGGGAGGCGACCGTCTCTTGGCCCTCGCCGGACCTCGCCTTCCTCAACGACTCGGACGCCGGGATTTACGTCGACACCTCCTACGACGCGACGTCCATCACGGTGACGTTCTACGGGCACAGGGACGTCCAGGTGGAGAGCGAGACCGGCTCGCCGTTCAACTTCACCGAGCCCGAGACCATGTGTGAGGAGAAGCCGGGCCTCCCCAAGGGGGAGGTGAACACCATTCAGGAAGGCACGCAGGGATACGACGTGATCGTCAACCGGATCTTCCGGCATCCTGACGGGCGCACCGAGTCCGAGGAGTTCTTCACCCGGTACAAGGCGCAGCCGATCATCGTGGAGCGCCGGTCTTGCGGGTGAGGCGGTCAGGGTACTATTCCTGCGCACGGCTCGCTAGACGGCGATCGAGGAGGAGGACGGAGAGATGGGCTTTCTTTCGCGGTTGTGGGGG
>JACDCJ010000122.1 GCA_013817655.1 Actinosomnolentus pattersoniae (SeqCode) | reverse complement strand
GGAGGCGCGGCCCCAGGTCGTCGTGACGTTCGGACCCGAGGGGATCACTCGCCATCCCGATCACATAACTGTCGGCCAAGCGACGACCGAGGCCTTTCACAACCTGCAGGCCGAGGCCGGCAACGACGCGTTCCAACGGCTCCTCTACACGGCCCTCCCGCAGTCGGCGGTGGATCGGTTCTTCGAGCTGATGCGGGCGGCGAACCCCGACTTCGGCGACCCGGACGACCCCTTCATGCCTCGTGGGGTTCCCGACCACACGGTCACCATCCGTGTGGACTGCAGCTCGGTGCGCGATCGGAAGATAGCCGCTTTGACGGAGCACCGGACCCAGGCGCAGGAGTTCGAGGCGTTTCCACCGGAGCTCCGGGACGAGGTATTCGGCGTGGAATGGTTCGTTCAGGCCTGGCCCCCCGTCACCGATCCGGGGGGCCAGACGCTCTCCAGCATCTTCCAGGGCCTCGACCAGGCGTAGCCGCGGAGTACGGCCCCGCGTGGGATTCGCGCCGGGATTCCGTAATGACCTCGTAATGCCGTTCGATGTAGCTTCTCGCCCCGATGCCTCAGCAGAGAGGTGGTCTTCGTCGAGGAAGGGGAACGAATCGATGATTGCGAACCGGCTCATGCGTGGGGCGGCCACCATCCTGCTGCTGGGCGCTCCGGCGATGCTGGGGATGAGCCCCGCTTCGGCCCAGGTGGAGCTTCCCGCCTGGGGACGGGTGCCGAGTCCGAACGCCGGATCCGGGCCGAGCGAGGTCGCGGCCGTTTCCGCTATTTCCAGCGGCGATGTCTGGGCGGTTGGACGTTTCGATACGGACGGCCCGCATCCGCTCGTCCAGCACTGGGACGGGGGAAGCTGGAGCCTGGTTCCGACTCCATCCACCGCCGAGTCCGAGCTCCTCGCCGTCGACGCCGTGTCCGCGGACGACGTGTGGATGGTCGGCGGCTATGAGAACACCGGGGATGCGCTCATCATGCACTGGGACGGCACCGAGCTGAGCCTCATCGATCACCCGAACCCGGGCATCTTCAACCGGCTGTACGGGGTGTCCGCCGATTCGGCGAACGACGTGTGGGCCGTCGGTGAGTTCGCGAACGGAGGAGTCTCCAAGACCCTGACGCTGCACTACGACGGCGCCGCCTGGACCCTCGTCCCGAGCCCCAACGTGGGCGGTGGCTACAACCAGCTTCTCGCGGTCGAGGCGATCGCCTCCGATGATGTCTGGGCGGTCGGCGAAGAGGGAAGCAACACGCTCTCCCTCCACTGGAACGGCTCGGTATGGGCGGTGATACCCAGCCCTTCCGTGGGGTTCACGTCGTCGTTCAAGGGAGTGTCGGCCTCCTCGAGCCGGAACGTGTGGGCTGTCGGTGACGGCAGCGAGGGGACCCTGACCGCGCGCTGGACCGGCCGCAAGTGGCGCGTCGTCGGCAGCCCCGATCCGGGGAACTTCTTCGAGGACCTGAACGCCGTGGACGTCGTCGGCCCGAACGACGCGTGGGCCGTCGGATTCTACGACGCTAACGGCGGGGACTGGATGACGCTCGTGATCCATTGGAACGGCTCCTCCTGGACCGTTGTTCCCAGCCCCTCACCGCACCCCTCGCTCAACGAGCTGAACGGCGTGTCCGCGCTCCGGGGGGGCGACGTCTGGGCGGGTGGCTTCCAGGGGTTCGACCTGGGTGGCAAGGAAACGCTTATCGAGCGGGGGAACCGGGGAGCCTGGACCGTGGTTCCGAGCGCGAACGGCGGGACCGCCCCGAACCAGCTCTACGCACTCTCGGCCCGGGCGCCCGACGACATCTGGGCCGTAGGTGAGGCGCTCACCGACTCGCTCGTCGAGCACTACGACGGAGAGCGCTGGTCCATCGTCCCGAGTCCGAACCTCCCCTTCGGGTTGCCTCTGCAGGATGTCGTGGCCATCGCTCCCGATGACGTCTGGGCCGTGGGCTTCTCGGGGGACCCCGGCAGCCTTGACTCCATGAACGCCGCGATCCACTGGGACGGGATGGAGTGGAACATCGTGCCCACTCCCCAGCCGGGTGGCCGGTCGGTGGACGAGCTGCACGCCATCGACGCCATCGCCCCCGACGACGTGTGGGCGGTGGGGGAGTACTGGGACGAGGACGCCCATCCCCAGCCGCTCACCATGCACTGGGACGGATCGAGCTGGACTGTCGTGCCGAACGACTGCGGAACCTTCGTCGGCCTTCGGGGCATCACCGTCCTCTCGCCGGACCTGCTCTGGGCCGTGGGCGACGCGACGACCTGTCGGTACGACGGTACCGGCTGGGTCGAGGTTCCGAGCCCTCAGCCCCGCCTGCAACTGAACGAGATCGGCTACCCCCTGCAAGACGTCGCCGGCACCGGTCCGAACGACGTGTGGGCCGTAGGAGCCCGCGTCATCGACAACCCGAAGTTCGTCACCTTCGCCTCGTTCTCGGAGCACTGGAACGGCACCAGGTGGGTGCGGGTGGACGACGTGCCCGGACAGATCCTGAACGGCGTGGATGCCATCGCGCCCGACGACGTCTACGCCGTGGGCACCACCGGATCCTCACCCCTGATCGTGCACAACGACGGATCCGGTTGGGAGCCCGTGCCGACCCCCGATGCCGATGAGGGTGGGGAGCTCTTCGGCGTCGAGGAGGCAGCCCCGAACGACCTGTGGGCCGTGGGGACCCTTTACGAGAACGACGCCCCCGCCCGCACGTTCGTCATCAACGCGCCCTCGGAGAGCGAGGGGACCGTCGTGGGCTCGACCAACGTAGGCGGGGCGACGATCTCCTGGTTCGGCCCGGAGTCCGGGTCCGTCGAGACGGACATCTTCGGCGACTACACGGCCGCCGGCCTGACCGAGGGCACGTATACGTTCGTGGCCACCTACGCAGGATGTGATCCGGACTCGGCCCAGGTCACCGTGGTGGCCGGCCAGACCGTCATCCAGGACTTTCAGCTGGGCTGCTGACCTCGGGCGGCGCGGGGATCAGGAACGCATGGATTCGCCGCGTTCCTCGCGCCCGCCGCGTAGGGTTGGGCGTGTCAGACTGACCCCTCAGCGGGTCCGGCCCATCGCTGAGGATCGCAGCCCCGCCTTCCTGGAGACTGTGGGATGAAGCTTGGTCGTATCCTCTCCGCAACGATCTTCGTCCTGGCTCTCGTGGCGCTGCCTACCGGCGTCGGCGGAGCCGCGACCGGATATGACCTCGGCTACATCGGCTGCTCGAACACGAAGCTCGCAGTCAGCGGCTATCACGCGCTGTCGGCGGACGATCGCCTCTGGCCGGCCTATGCGACCACGGGGATGTCGATCGAGCGATGGGCCGACCCGCTGAATCCGGTCTGGGAGCGCTACGACGCCCAGGTGGCCACTCACGGGCAGCCCGCGGAAGTCTGGGTACAGGTGTGCATCAACTCGGACCGCCCGGCTGGCATCGAGGAGATCCGCGCCGCCGTCACGAACCTGAGCTCCCACTCCCCGACAGCGACCGTCCACCTGAGCCCGATCAACACCTTCGACCCGCCCGATATCTGCCCCCTCACGGCTGACGTCGCTTCCGTCGCTGCGCTAGTCGATCAGGCGGTCGCGGAGGGATGGGGTCAGCGCGGGCCGGACCTCGGCCCGCTCGGCGTGGACTACTTACAGGACGATCACTGTCACCCAAACCAGAGCGGTCGTGGGTTTCTGGGCGCCCAGGTCAAGGCGGCATTCGACGAGCCGCCGCCAATTACCACCATCACGGACGGCCCATCTGACCCGACCGCCGAGACGACGGCCACCTTCGCCTTCTCTGCCGACGAGGAGGCGGTCACTTTCTCGTGCTCTCTCGATGGCGGGGCCGCCGAGGCCTGCTCGAGCCCGGTCACCTACGCTGGCCTCGCCGAGACCGGTCATGCCTTCTCCGTGAGCGCGACCGACACCGCCGGAAACACGGGGAACACGGCGACGTGGACTTGGACGATCATCGACGTCACGCCCCCCACGACCACGATCACCTCCGGCCCCTCCGACCCGACCACCGAAACGTCCTCGACCTTCACGTTCTCGGCTGACGAGGATCCGGCAAGCTTCAGTTGCTCGCTGGATGGCAGCGCTTTGGAGGCCTGCTCGAGCCCGGTTACCTACACCGGCCTGAGCCCAGGGCCTCACGCGTTCTCGGTGGCCGCGACCGATGGCTCAGGGAACGTGGGCAACGCGGCGACCTGGAGCTGGACCATCAGCGACGTCGTGTCGGTCTCGGTCCAGGACTTCTCGTTCTCCCCGAAGAGCCCGATCGGCAGCCGGGGTGGCGCGGTTCAGTGGACCTTCAACGGGCCGAGTGAACACACCGCGACCGACCGCTCCGGCATGGCCTTGTTCGACTCGGGGCCAACCGGCCCGGGTGGGTCCTATACGGTCTCATTCGTCGGCGCCGGGAAGTACATCTATGGCTGCACGTTCCATCCTGAGATGGCGGGATCCATCCGCGTCCCGATCGACGCGTCACCGCCGACAGGATCGATCTCCACCTCCTTCTTCGTGACGTGGGCCGCCGAAGACGCGCCGGCCGGATTCGTGTACGACGTGCAGATCCGCCGGCCGGGTGCCTCGAGATGGGTGTCGTGGATGAACGGTGCCACGACTCCGGGCACATCCTTCGTCCCGGACGCCGGCACGGGTTCATATGGGTTCCGCGGTCGCCTGCGGAGCGTCACCTCGGGTGCTGCTTCGAAGTACTCAACAGCGGACTATATCTCCGTTACGTAGCCAGATGGCTCCGGCCAGCCGATTGGGCAGCCGTTGGGGCCAGCCTGACTGCTGAGCCCGGGACGCACCGGGATCAGGAACGCATGGATTCGCCGCGCTCCTGGCGCTCCGAGTCGCCCCGGCCGTAGTCCCAGGAGAGGAGGCGCTCCGGAACCATCCGGAGGACGGTGCGGTCGTCCTGCTTCATGGCCGAGCGGGTCCAGGCCCGACCCTGCTCTTCACCGTAGCGCGTGGAGATCGCGAGGAGAAGAGCCTCATCCTTGCCCGTGACCTCGATCCGGCCGTGCGCCAGCACTGCGCGATAGGGGCGGTCCTCCGAGGCGATAGAGATGGCGACGGAAGGGCCTCGAACGACGTCGCGGCCCGTGTGGCGGCTCTCGAGCCGGGTGGTGAACCAGAATGTGCCGTCGCGCCAGAGGTACCAGAGAGGCCGAACCCGAGGCGCTCGATCGGCGTCGAGGGTGGCGAAATGACACAGGCGGGGCTGGGCGAGAAAGACGTCGAGTTCCTCGGGCGTGAGCGGCATGCGGATCCTTCCGTCTGGGACCTGGTAAAGCTACTTCACGGTCGTGGTCTCGATGAAGACGAGGCCCGACCCTTCCGTGAAGGTCTTCAGGTCCTCGGTCGCCCGCTTCGCCGCTTCGCTCTTCATGTCTGCGGAGAAGCCGTCCCGGTCGTCCCAGGAAAGCTGTGCGACGCCGTCGTAGGGTCGTTCCTGGCCCTCGGGAACTCGGGTGACGAGATTCACGACGTAGTCCCTGAGGTGCTCGTAGCCGTCCCGCGCGATCGGCGCGTGGCGCTCCAGCCAGTACCTGGCGAAGTCCTCCGTCGACATCCCGTCCTTCTTGCGGAGCCAGATGTGCACCGTCAGCATGGAGGCCTCCTCAACCCGCCGGAGCGTTGGTCGTGGGAATCTGCCTGTTAGGTGGGCCCAGCGCGGTGAGCAGGCGGTCGGTCGTCCCGGCGATCTCCTGCACGGCCGAGCTGAAGGCTGCCGCATTCATCCGCGAGGGTTGTCGATAGCCGCTCACCTTTCGGACGAACTGAAGCGCGGCCGCATGGATCTCCTCATCGGTGACCGGTGCCTCGGATCGCCGCAACGTCTTGATGCTCCTGCACATGGCGCTTCCCCTTCCTTGATTCCAG
>JACDCJ010000015.1 GCA_013817655.1 Actinosomnolentus pattersoniae (SeqCode) | reverse complement strand
CTCGCCTCGCTGGTCCAGAGCCATGCCGAAGGCGTCAAGGCCAACCTGCGGGTCGCCCGCCAAGCGGCGGCGGCGGGAGCCTCGCAAGCGGCCATCTCCGGATCGCCCGGGGCGCCCGAACCGACCTCCCCGGAGGGCCCGGAGCTGTGGCGAGGCAGCGAGACGGCTTCCGCCCGTGCCGAGACTCCGGCGACCCAGATCTGGGCCCCGCGGGACGTCGAAGGTCCCGGCGCGGAGGGCGCCGGGAGCGATGGGGACGTGCCCGCCCCGGCGGAAGAGTCACCGGTTCCCGATCCGCCACCGGAGTCCGCTAACGATGCGGACGAGCCGGAGCCGGCCCCTCGGGCCGATGAGCCCTCGGAACCAGCGCCGCCGGCCCCGGGCGGGTTCGGTCCGGGGGATGAGCGCCCGAGCGAGCCGGAGGGGGAGGAATCGGCGCAGCGCGAGGGCAACGACGCCACCGTCTCCCAGGAGCCGCCGCCCGAGCCGCCGCCTCCACCCGTTCGGCCGCCGTTCGAAACAGGCTCGGGCGAGCGCGCCGCTGAGACCGGGGGTCCCACAGGGGCGAACCCGCTGAGCGGGCACCTGCGTTCCCCGGCCGCCCAACCACGCCAAGCGAGAGCGGGATCGAGCATCGGAGACGAGCCCGAGGTCTCTTCGTTGCGCGAGCTGTTCTGGGGAGAGGACTGACTAGACGCTCGCGGGCCACCGTCCGGCCTTCTCCGCCTCTCCCTCCCGGGTGAGCCGAATCTCCGGCACGGAAGCGATGCGACCCTCCAGGTAGGACCGCGCGAACAGCGCCGCCAGCGTGTGGATCGTCCCCTCCAGATCGCTGAAGCGCCCGCCGGAGAAGCCACGCGAGCCGATTCCCAGCTGAACCCGCTCGCAGGCGCGCCAGTCCTGGCCGTTCACCAGGTCCCAGAACTCGATGGCGTCGCCCGGGTCGAACCCCGCGGCCGTCACGACGGGCTCCGGGAAGAGCCACTCACAGACGATCCGCGTCCGGCCCGGTTCCAACGGACACACCGAGTGAGTCATCACGTAGTCCGGGTGGAGGCTGATCCACAGGTTCGGGAGCAGGGAGTAGTAGAAGACCCGCGAGCGATCCTCCTCTGGCAGTCCCGGGATCGGGTCGCGTTCGGTCACGCCGGAGATCGACATCGTGTTGCAGCCCTCGGCGAGGTCCATCGGGCCGCCCACCCAGGGGCCGAGCGACTCCTCGTCGCGTCCTCCGCTCCGGTATGGCGTCACCCGGGTCAGCTCCGGATGGATGGTGGGGCAGTGGTAGCACTCCTGGTAGTTCTCGGACAGGATCTTCCAGTTGGCCGCGGCCACGTACTCCCTGCGACCGGCACGGCGAAGCGATTCGACCCCGAACCGATCGATCCTCGCCGGGAAGTTCCCCAGATACTCGAGCAGCGGCCCGGCCGTCGCGGTGACGTTCACGAACACCCACCCGGCAAGCGCCTCGGTGGGCACGGGCGCCAGACCTATCGACGCACGGTCGAACCCCCGAGCTCCGGCCATGTGCTGTGCCGCCAGGAGCCGTCCGTCCAGGCCGTACGTCCACGAGTGGTACGGGCAGATGATATGGCCGGGCGCCGAGCAGGCCTCATCCGTCACGAGCCGGGTGCCTCGATGCTGGCAGACATTGAAGAACCCTCGAAGGCAACCGTCTTGCCCGCGGACGAGGAGGACCGACTCGCGACCCACCTCTGCCGTGAACACGTCTCCCGGCTGGGGCGCGTCCTCCTCGCGGCCCACGCAGACCCAGGAACTCTCGAAGAAGTGCTCGCGCTCCCAGTCGAGGACGGCGGGGTCGAGGTACGCCCGGGCCGGCAGCGGCTCGGCTTCCTCTCGGGGACGGAGGACTCGAGTGAGGTCGGCCGGATCAAGGGGGCAGGTCCCGTTCATGACACTCACGATAACGCAGGGCTGCGAAGCCGCATGTCCGGCCCCATGGGCATCACGCGCGCCGCAATGACACGGAGAAGAGGGCGCCCTCGACCTGCACCTTTGACTCGCCTAGGGCATCCTGGACCGACTCGTCCAGCACCTTCGAGGCGAGAACCTCCTGGGCCAGATGCTGCACGTGCTCGGCGACCGCGGCCCTGCCTTCCGCCTCCTGGACCTCGATCCCCAGCACGATGCGGTCGGTAACGGCGAGGCCGGCGGACTTGCGGAGGTTCTGCACCTGGTGGACGATCTCCCGCGCCATCCCCTCGCCGCGAAGGCGCTCGCCGGGTTCGAGATCGAGTGCGACCGTGATGGATCCTTCGGAGGCGAATCCCCAACCGGGCCGGGTGGTCTGCGCAAGCTCCACGTCCTGAGGCGAGACGATGACGTCGCCGTCCTCGAGCGGAATCGTTACTTCGCGACCCTCCGCCAGGCGACGGGCAACCGAGCCGTCGTCCCCGGCCAGTGCGGAAGCCAGCAGCTGAACGCGAGGGCCGAGCCGCGGACCCAGCGCCCGGAAATTCGGCCTGGCCCGCCAACTGGTCATCTCCTCGCCGCGCTCCTCGAAGGCGACTTCCTTGACGTTCAGCTCGTCCGCCACCAGGGGGAGGAGCGATTCCAGGCCAGACGGGACGGCCGCCATCCCGACGACGGCTCGCGGGAGGGGTTGGCGAACCCGGACCTTCGCGTCGGCCCGAACGGTCCGGCCGAGCGACACGATGGTGCGTGCCGCCTCCATCGCCTCATCCAGCCCGGGGTCGATGAGGGTCGACTCCGCGGCGGGGAAGTCCGTGAGATGGACGGACTCGGGTGCGCCCGGGTCCTGTCGGGCTACCAGATTCAGGTAGAGCTCCTCAGCCACGAAGGGGGTGAAGGGAGCCAGGAGTCCGGCCACAGTCTCCAGGCATTCCCCCAGGGTGGCGTAGGCGGCGGCCTTGTCCGCACCGTCCGCCCCGCCGCCGGACGCGGCCCGGGCCGGGTCCCAGAAGCGCCGCCGCGATCGCCGTACGTACCAGTTGGACAGGTCGTCGACGAAAGCGGCCAACCGGCGGGCGGCGCCCGTCGCGTCGTAAGCCTCGAGTGCGCTCCGCACCACCGCGGCCGTCCCGTGCAACCGGGACAGGGCCCACCGGTCCAACGGCTGTCGTTCGGCTGGCGGGGGAGCCGAGGCGACGTCCGGCTCGTCGATGCTGGCGTAGGCCACGAAGAACGCATACGTGTTCCAGAGCGTGAGCAGGAACCGGCGCACCACGTCCTCGATCGCCTCCATGGACACCCGGCGATCCGACCACGGCGATCCTCCGGCCACCAGGAACCAGCGGAGGGCGTCGGCGCCATACCGGTCGATGACCGACCAGGGATCCACGGCCGTTCCCAGCCGGGTGGACATTCGCCGGCCGTCCTTGCCGAGGAGCAGCCCCAGGCAGACCACGTTGCGATACGCGGACTCCCCGAAGAGGAGCACCCCCTCCGCCATGAGCGTGTAGAACCAGCCTCGCGTCTGGTCGATGGCTTCGGCGATGAAGTCGGCCGGAAATCGGGCCCGGAAGACCTCGCCGGCCGCCGATGCCGGCCCCAGATACCCCCACTGGGCGAAGGGCATGGCGCCCGAATCGAACCAGACGTCGATGAGGTCCAGGACCCGCCGCCCCTGCTCCCCACACTCGGGGCAGGGGATGGAGACCTCGTCGATGGCCGGCCGGTGCGGATCGACCTCGGTGACGTCCCGTCCCGCCAGATCGGACAGCTCGGCGAGCGACCCCACGACGGTGACGTGGTCACGAGGGCAGGTCCAGACGGGCAGGGGCGTCCCCCAGTACCGCTCTCTGGAAAGCGACCAGTCCACGTTGTTCGCGAGCCAGTCGCCGTAACGACCGCCCTGGATGTATTCGGGATACCAGTTGACGGTCTCGTTGGCCTCCAGCAGGGCCTGCTTGCGCGCGGTGGTCCGGATGTACCAGGCCGGGCGCGCCATGTAGATGAGCGGGGTGTCGCACCGCCAGCAGAAGGGGAATGAATGCGAATGTATACCGCTGCGGAGGAGAACCCCGGCCCGCCGCAGGTCCTCGATGATCCGCGCGTCGGCATCCCGGACGTACATGCCCGCGTACGGCCCGATCCGCACGTCGAAACGTCCTTCCGCATCCACGGGCTTGACCACCGGGACCCCGTGCTCCCGGGCTATCCGCAGGTCGTCCTCTCCGTACGCGGCACCCGTATGGACGATCCCCGTCCCTTCGTCGCTTCTGACGAAGTCGCCAGTCACGACGAACCGCCACGACGCGGGGTCCTTCTCGGGCTCGTCCGGGGAGCCGGGACCCACGAAGTCGAACGGGCCCCGATACCGAGCGCTCACGAGCTCGTCCAGGGGCACCTCTCGAACGATCGCCGCGTCGGAGCCCAGTACCACCTCCATCCTCGAGGACGCCAGGACGACGGGCCTCTCGCCGGCGTGCCCGCCCCGAGCGAGTACATAGGGGAGATCGGGGCTCACCACGGCTAGCGTGGCGGGCACCAGCGTCCAGGGCATCGTCGTCCAGACCAGGAGGTCCGCCCCCTCGTCGGCCAGCGGGCCGGTCAGCACCGGGAACCGGACGTAGATGCTTGGGTCCTCTGCCTGCGCGTAGCCCTGAGCGACCTCGTGGTCGGAAAGAGCCGTTCCGCAGCGAGGGCAGTAGGCCGTCACCTTCTCGTCCTTGAAGAGCAACCCCTGCTCGTGGAGCCGCTTCAAGGCCCACCAGACGCTCTGGATGTATCCGGGGTCCATCGTCCAGTAGGCCTCGTCCATGTTGATCCAGAAGCCGATCCGCTCGGTCAGCCGCTCCCAGTCCTCGACGTAGCGCGTCACGGACTCCCGGCACAGCCGGTTGAACTCGGCGATCCCGAACGCCTCGATGTCCCGCTTGTTCTTCGTGCCGATCTCCTTCTCGATCTGCAGCTCCACCGGCAGGCCGTGACAGTCCCACCCGGCCTTGCGATTGACGAAGTGCCCCGTCATGGTCTTGAAGCGCGGATAGAGGTCCTTGAACGTCCGGGCCTCGACGTGGTGGATCCCCGGTTTGCCGTTCGCGGTGGGAGGGCCCTCGTAGAAGACCCACTCCGGGGCGCCCCTGCGGAGGTCCAGGCTCCTTTCGAAGATCCGTCGCTCACGCCAGAACTCGAGGATCGTGACCTCGAGGGCCGGAAGGTCCACCCTCGAGTCCACCGGCCGGTACCTCGGCACTTCAGCCCCCTTCTCCGCTCCCGCAAGAACGCGAAACGCCCCGTCCCTCAGGGACGAGGCGCGAGAGCCCCGCGGTACCACCCCGTTTGGTCGCTCCTCGCGGAGCGGCCCACTCCCCGGGCTCCCGACAGAGCCCTCCGCTGTCACGGGCGGACCCGGCCGCGTCTACTGGGCTCACCGAGGAAGAGCGAGCCGTTCGGGCGGCAGCTCGGGGAGGATCTTCTCCGGAGTCGCGGCCACCGGACTCGCACCGTCCCCGGCTCGCTTCGGCTCGATGCTCCGGCTACTCGTTCCCGTCGTCGCCGTTGCGTGGATTATAGCGTTCGAGGAGGAACCGGCCCCGAGCGCGACCTCTCCCGGGCCGGTCCGCGAAGCAGGTAAACTGTTCCGCCCGGGGCCGGGCGCCCGCCCGGGTCCGACCTTCCCGATCGAATCGAGACGAGATGGCAAAGTCGCTTTACACCGAGAAGGAACTCTCGGAGCTTCGCGCCCGGCTGGTGGCCGAGCGCGGTGATCTGCAGGCCCAGTACCAGGAGCTCGAGGAGTCGACCTTCTCCGTCAATCAGTCCGAGATGACCGGCGAGATGGGCTTCGACGAGGAGTACGCGGACGCGGGAACCGCCACGTTCGAGCGGGAGAAGGACCTCTCGCTCGTCAACAACCTTCGCGACCTCATGGACAAGATCGACAAGGCGATCGCGAAGATGGACGAGGGGACCTACGGCCTCTGCGATCGGTGCGGCAAGCCCATCGAACGAGCAAGGCTCAAGGCGCTGCCCTACGCGAACCTCTGCCTCCAGGACAAGCAGGCCGAAGAGCGCGTCCGCTGACGGCGTGACCGCCGGACGCCGACTCGCGACGTGGCTGTACGCGGTCGCCGCGAGCGCATACCTCCTGGACCGGGTCTCCAAGGCGATCGTCGTTCGGACCCTCCAAGACCGGCCTCCCGCGCGCATCATCCCGGGCGTCCTGCATCTGAACTTCACCACGAACTCGGGCGGGGCCTTCGGGGTCTTCGGGGGGCAGCCGTGGCTGTTCCTCGCAGCCTCCGCGATGGTCGCGCTCTTCATCGTCGTCGCCTCGACCCGCCTCAGCGGCCTGAGGTCCGCCGTGGCCCTCGGTCTGATCCTCGGAGGCGCCCTAGGGAACCTCACCGACCGGATCCTTCGCGGGCCCGGCGTCTCCGGCCGCGTCGTCGACTTCATCGACCTCCAGGTGTGGCCCGTCTTCAATCTGGCGGACTCCGCCATCGTCATCGGAGCGATAGTGATGGTGCTTTCCGGCCTCAGTCCCGATAACACGACGAGGGCGCGGAGGGAAGGGGACGAAGGGGACGGACAGACCGGCTCCGCCTCGGGCTAAGCTCATCGGAGGCCCCATGGAGCATCGATTCTGGGCACACGCGGGCCGCCTCGACTCCGTAGTCGCGAAGCGCCTGGGGGTTCCCCGCGCGGAGGTTCAAAGGGCCATCGAGCACGGCTCGATCCGCGTGGACGGTGAGATTCGTCCGAAGTCCCACCGGCTCCACGGGGGGGAGGCGATATCCGCCGCCCTCGCCGAGCCCATGGATCTGGAGCCGGAGGTGGAGCCTCTTCCGATCGTGTTCGAGGACGAGCACCTGCTGGTAGCCTCCAAACCGGCTGGCATCCTGACGCATCCGACCCGGTCGCGCCGCACCGGCACGCTGGTGAACCGGCTGCTTGCGGCGGGAAGGCCGCTGTCAGGGCTCGGGGGCGAGGACCGGCCCGGGATCGTGCACCGGCTCGACTCCGGAACCTCCGGGCTGATCGTGGTGGCGAAGACCGACGCCGCGCACGAGCGCCTGCGAGAGATGTTCCGGCGCCATGAGGTGGATCGGCGGTATCTCGCGCTGGTGCGGGGCCGGGTGAGTCCCGACCGGTTCCGAATCGACGCCCCCCTGGGGCGAGAGCGCGCGAGAGTTCGCGTTCGAGTCGCAACCGGCCGGGAGGCGGCGACCGAGGTCTTCGTGCGCGAGGCGCTCGACCGGGCCACGCTCGTCGAGGCCGCGCCCCGGACGGGCCGTACGCATCAGATCCGGGTGCATCTGGCCTCGATCGGCCACCCCGTCCTGGGCGATCGTGCATACGGTGGGGGAGGGGAGCAGGCGACTCGCCTCGGGCTGACCAGGCCGTTCCTGCACTCATGGCGCATCGCGTTCGACCACCCGGTCACGGGGGACAGGGTGGAACGCGAGGATCCCCTCCCGGGTGACCTCGCCCGGGCGCTGCGGTTAGCCGGGGTCGCGTAGGACGGTCCAGGCCCGTCGGCCCCGGCGCTCGGGAGCTAGCGGCGCGAGCGGGCCGGGTCCTTGAGATAGAGCGCGTACTGCGTGCGAACCTCCTCGCGAGAGGCCAGGAGCGCGTCCTCTACCGACGGAGGCAGCGACCGGCTCTCGATGAGCGAGGAGAGCGCCTTCGGATCGACGCTCTGGACGCCTTCCCAAAGACCCATCGGCTCCAGGATGCGCCGCACCCGCCCCGGGTCCGGAGCTGTCACGTGTTGGGGTCGGCGGTCCACGGCCGACCCATCGGACCCGAACAGGCGGCGGTACCCGTGTTCCTCGCAGAAGGCGTTGATGAGCGCCCTCAGCTCCTCGAGCCTGCGATAACGATCCCAGTCCTCCCGCTTGAGCGCGATCCACTCGTCCACGAGATCGGTCATGCGCGGAGCAGGGTCGCCGCCCTGCTTCTCGTACTTGTGCCGGAACAACGGGCAGGCCGCCTGGAAGTCACACCAGCCACAGAGCGGGTTCTCACGCGGCTCGAACTTGCCGGCCCCGATCCGCTCAGCGACGATCGAGATCCGGCGCCGCATCTGATCGGTGTCGTGCCGGGTCCGGAAGGTCGTCATACGCTCGCCCGGAAGGAGGAAGTAGAGCGTGAGCCGCTCGGGCTCGATGCCCCAGACCTCACGCGCCGCCAGATGGTAGAGGGAGAGCTGCAGATCCCGGTCCACGACGGCCTTCGGGGGAAGCCGCCGGCTGGTCTTGTAGTCGATGATCTCGTACCCGCCGCCGGGAATGCGGTCCATCCGGTCGATCGTCCCCGAGAGCTGGACGCCCTCCACCTCGACGGTGAACCGGTGCTCGAGCGCCGCGGGTATGCGGAACGACGACGCGTTGTCTCGGTGATACTGGCTGAGCACCTGCCGCGCGTGGTCTAGGTACAGCTGCTCCTCCCCGGGGTCCCGAAAGCCCTCGCTCACCCACTCGTGCTCGAGCATGCCGTGAAGCTCCTCGAGCGTCGGCGCGACCGGCACCGGACGGTTGTGGAACCGGTGGAGGGTCCGATGGAGCGAGTCGCCGAACGACAGGGCCGGAGACGGGGCCGAGGGGAGGCGATCCTCGTACTGGAAACGGTACTTGGCCGGGCAGGTCTCGTAGGTGGATATGCTCGAATAGGAGAGCCGCATCGTCGTTCCCCCTCCGGAACCGCTTGCCTCCGGGTCGAAGGGAGTGTACCCTTCGGGCGTTCGGAATTACAAGAGTGTAACTTTCCCACAGGATATCCACAGCGGGCCGGGGGCGACCTTCCGCCCTCGGCATCCGGGCCGCGATCCGCGCCCGCTCGAGCGTTGAGGTCCGATGGGTCAGAGCAGCTTCGTCCACCTCCACACCCACAGCGAGTTCTCGCTCCTGGACGGGGCCGCCCGCGTAGAGGGGCTCTTCGCGAAGGCGGCAGGCTTCGGGATGCCGGCCTTGGCGCTCACCGATCACGGCGTGATGTTCGGGGCGCTCGATTTCTACCAGGCGGGGCTCCGGGCCGGCGTGAAGCCGATACTCGGGGTGGAGGCCTACGTCGCCCCGCGGTCCCGGTTCGACCGCACGCCAGGGGAGAACGACGAGAACTACCGGCACCTCACCATCCTGGCCAGGGACGAGCGTGGGTATCGGAACCTCCTCCGGCTCGTGACCGACGCCCACCTCGAGGGGTTCTATCACCGCCCACGGATCGACAAGGAACTGCTGGCTGAACGTTCCGAGGGGCTTATCGGGCTCTCCGGATGCCTCGCGTCGGAGACGGCACGGCTCCTGCTGGCCGGCCAGGAGCAACGGGCGCTCGAAGCGGTGAGCTCCTACCGGGACATCTTCGGGCCCGATGGTTTCTACCTGGAGCTGCAAGATCACGGGCTCGCCGACCAGCGCACGGTGAACCCGCTGCTCGTCGACCTCTCGCGGCGGACCGGGATCCCCCTTGCCGCGACGAACGACCTGCACTACACCGAGCGGTCAGACGCGAAGCCTCACGACGTGCTGCTCTGCATCCAGCAGCAGAAGGTCCAGACCGACACGGCCCGCCTCAAGTTCGATACCGACGAGTTCTACCTGAAGTCCCCGCAGGAAATGCGCGCCATCTTCCGCGAGCATCCCGAGGCGTGCGACGCCACCCTCGAGATCGCCGAGGCCTGCCACCTGGACCTCACGTTCGACCGTATGCACCTTCCCCGATTCGAGCCGCCCGAGGGGATGTCCCTGGAGGACCACCTTCATCGGCTGGTTCTCGAGGGGGCGGGGCGGCGCTACCGCGACCTGACCGAGGAAGTCCGGGGACGGATCGAGGCCGAGCTCGGCGTCATCAACTCCATGGGGTTCGCCGGCTACTTCCTGATCGTGTGGGACCTGATCCGATTCGCCCGGGACCACGGGATCCGAGTCGGGCCCGGCCGCGGTTCCGCGGCCGGCTCCGTGGTCTCCTACTGCCTCCAGATCACGGACCTCGACCCACTTCGATACGGGCTCATCTTCGAGCGATTCCTGAACCCGGAACGGAAACAAATGCCCGACATCGACATGGACTTCGACGAGCGGCGCCGCGACGAGGTGATTCGCTACGTGGCCGGGAAGTACGGCGCGGACCACGTCGCCCAGATCATCACCTTCCAGACCATCAAGGGGAAGCAGGGGATCCGCGATGCGGCCAGGGTCCTCGGCTTCCCCGCGATGTTCGGCGACCGGCTGGCGAAGATGTTCCCTCCGGCGCTCCTCGGACGCGAGTACCCGATCAACCGGGCCCTCGAGCTCTCGCCGGAGCTACGGGATGCGTACGAGCGCGAACCGGAGGCCCACGAGGTCATCGATACGGCGCGCGCTCTCGAGGGGCTTCGCCGGGAGGATTCCGTGCACGCCGCCGGCGTGGTCATCGGCGACGCTCCGCTAGTTAACTACCTGCCGCTCAAGCTCTCGAAGGACTCGCGCGACGACTCGCGGCGCATCGTGACCCAGTTCGATATGCATGGGGTGGAGCGTCTCGGCCTCCTGAAGATGGACTTCCTCGGCCTGCGCAACCTCTCGGTCATCGAGGACTGCGTGGGGCTGCTTCGGCAAAAGGACATCGCGTGCGACATCGACCACGTCGCGCTCGACGACGAGGCCACGTACCGGATGCTCAGGGCGTCGGACACCGACGGCGTGTTCCAGCTCGAAGGCGGAGGGATGCGCCAGCTAATACAGATGCTCCAGCCGGACCGGTTCGAGGACCTAATGGCCCTGGTCGCCCTCTACCGCCCCGGCCTGCTCAGCATGGGACAGCACACCGAGTATGCCGAGCGCAAGCACGGCCGGAAGCCCGTCGTGTACCCACACGCCTCCCTCGAGGACATCCTGAAGGACACCTACGGCATCATCGTCTACCAGGAGCAGGTCATGCAGATCGCGGTGCGGGTGGCAGGCTACTCGATGGGCCAGGCCGACCTGCTGCGAAAGGCCATGGGAAAGAAGATCCGCGAGCTGCTGGTCCCGCACCGGGAGACGTTCGTTAGGGGGGCGGTCGAGCGCGGCTACCGGGAGCGCCTCGCCCAGGACATCTTCGACCTGATCGTTCCGTTCGCCGACTACGGCTTCAACGCCTCCCACGCCTGCGCGTACGCCTACGTCGCCTATCAGACCGCTTATCTCAAGGCGCACCACCCGGTGGAGTACTTCTCGGCGCTGCTCACTAGCGTGAAGGACGACAAGGACAAGAAGCCCTTCTACCTCAATGCCGCTCGGCTGCGCGCCATTCGCGTGCTGCCTCCTGACGTGAACCAGTCCCAGATGCACTTCACGCCCTCCGACGGAGAGGTCCGCTACGGACTCGCCGCCGTGCGGAACGTCGGGGCGGGGGTCGTGCACAGCATCGTGGCCGCTCGGACCGAGAAGGGGCCGTTCGAGTCCCTGACGGACTTCTGTCGAAAGGTCGACGCAGGGGCCCTGCACAAGAAGTGCATGGAAAGCCTGATCCTGGCCGGCGCGTTCGACTCGATGGGATACGCGAGACGGGCACTGCTCGAGAACTACGAGAAGGTCGCGACCCCCGTGCTGGCGGACCGGCGGGCCGAGGCCGTGGGGCAGTTCTCGTTCTTCGGCGGCGAGGGCGGGCCCACCATCGACATCGACGAGTCGGTCCTCCGGGGAGAGGAGTTCGCCCGCCCCGACCTTCTTCGCCTCGAGAAGGAGATGCTCGGCCAGTACGTCACCGATCATCCCCTCCTTTCCATCAAGGCCCGCCTCGACGCCCTGGTCGACCTGCCGATCTCCGAGGTGCCCGGGTTGGGCGACGGCGACGTCGTGACCGTCGCCGGGATCATCGGCTCCCTGGGACGCAGGTTCACGAAACGAGGAGAGCCCTACGCCGTCTTTCGCCTGGAGGACCTCACCGGCGGTGTGGGTGTCGTCGTGTTCCCTTCGCTGTTCGACAAGTCGGGACCGCTGATTGCCACCGACCGCATCGTGCTGGTCAAGGGACGGGCCGACCTGCGGGGGCGGGAGCTGCAGCTGGTCGCGCTCGAGGTGTCGGAGCCCGATCTCACGCCCTCGGGTCCGGGGTACTCGGAGAATGGCGGTCCGGCCGGCCCGGGGGGGGTCAGCGATCCTCTGGTCGTGGACGTGCCCACGTCGAGTTGCACGGACGGGCTGATCACCAGGCTGAAGGTCCTGTTTCGAATGTACCCGGGCGACCTCCCGGTGATCGTGCGGCTGGTCAGCGACGGGGAGGCCATGAGCCTGCGCCTGGGGGAGGGACATCGGGTCGACGGGTGCCCGGCTCTCATGTCCGAGCTCACGTCCCTGCTGGGGTCGAACGCCGTTCGGATGGTCCCGGCCGGCCTCCCGGTGGCCGCCGGATCTTCGGCGCACGCCTGACGCCCGGAATTCGGCAAGAGTTCGGCGCGGGCGCGTGAGCTACCTATCCGAATCGGCCGACGCCATTCGGAAGGAACTCGAGCGCCGTCCCCTCCGCGAGGGAAGCCTCGCGCTCCGCCTCCGGGCCCTTCCCCCGGCTCTCGACCTCGTCGGGGGCATCGGAGCCTCGAAGGCGTCCCCCGCCCTGATCGGCGAGGTCCGGAGGACGTCCCCGTTTCCGGGCTCGATCGGGCCCGCCGGCCGCGAGCCTGGACAGGTGGCCGAGCACCTGGCGGGGGGAGGGGCCGTGGCCGTGTCGGTCGCGACCGAACCCCGGTTCTTCGATGGATCCCTCTCCGACGTCCGGGCGGTCAGGCAACGCGTATCCGTCCCGGTCCTTCGGCGCGACATCCTGATCCATCCCGCTCAGGTGCTCGAGTCGAGGGTCGAAGGCGCCGACGCTGTGGTGCTGGTGACCGCCGTGTTGAGCGCGAGCGAGCTCGAAACGATGATTGCCCTCGCCGGGGAGCTCGGCATGGCCGCGGTCGCTCAGGTCCACTCCCGAGCGGAGTTCGACCGCGCGGTCGAGTGCGAGGCACCCATGGTCCTCCTGAACGCTCGTGACCCGGAGACGCTTGAGGTTCGCTGGGAGGAGGCGCTGGGTGTGGCGCGGAGTCATGCCAAGCGGACGACCCTGGTGCTCGAGGGTGGAATCCGATTCCGGTCCCAGGTACTGGCCGCGGGCGAGGCCGGGGCGAAGGCGGTGCTCGTGGGGACGGCCCTGATGCGTTCCGACCCCGAGGCAAGCTTGCGGCGCCTCATGGGCGGGGCCTGAGTGGCTGCCGAAGGCGCCGCGCGGGGCCTATCCTCGCCGACGAGGTGGCGGATGGACTGGGGCTTCGACGACGCGGGCGTGCGGTCTCTTTCATGCTCCTGCTCATGGTCGGTGCGGCCTGCGGAAGCTGCTCGGGTTCCGCGCCCCCGACCCGAACGGCATCCGAGGAGGCCAGGTCCCGGCGCGAGCTTCACCTGGTTGCCGGACACGACCGGCCGTCCGAGCCCTGCATGGACGTCACCGCATCGGCGACGGATCCCCTGATCGTCGCGAGGGAGAGTTTCTTCACGCCGGCTTGTCTGGTCGTTTCCGCCGGACAATCCCTCGTCGTGAGGAACGAGGGCAACGCCCTTCACAACCTCACGGTGGACGGCACCTGGTTCGGCATGGACGTGCCGGCCGGCGGGGAGATCCGTGTCCCTTCCCTGGCACGCGTCGTGGGAGCGAACCCGGGGAACTACACCTTCTCCTGCTCTTACCACTCCGCAGCCGGCATGGTGGGCCGGGTGATCGTGAGATGACCCGCCCCGTCGTATCGGCCCTGGTCGTGGGCCTCACGGCGACCCTCCTCATGACCGCGTGCGCCGAGGAGGGTTCGGCGCCCCCGAGCCCCGGGGCCGCGTCATCCGAGGTCGGATCGACGGGAAGGCTCTCGCCGACGCCTCCGCCGCCCGGACCGGATGCCTCCGCCGAGCCGTCCATCGCCGTGCCGGCCGGCTGCACAGACCTGCGCGACGCCGGTCCCGTGGTCACGATCGTCGAACGCGACAACGCCTTCGAGCCCGCGTGCCTCGTGGTCGCGCCCTCGCAGGCCCTGTCGATCGAGAACCGCGGATCCGCGGCGCACACATTCACCGTGGTCGATCCGCCGGGCGGCGTGAATCCCCGTAACCTCCGCATCGACCTGGAAACGCCCGCGGGGGGAGAGACCAACACCGAGGTCGTCGGAGAGATCCTGGGCCAGGGTGCCTACCCCCTGTACTGCCGCTTCCATCAGGTCGACGGCATGGTGGGCACCGTGGTGGTCCAGTAGAGGATCGAGCAACTCATGGTTGCCCGATGGCAGCGATCCCACCCCTTAAGCGAGGTGCCGGGGGAGGGACTCGAACCCTCACGCCCTTGCGGGCACCGGATTTTGAGTCCGGCGCGTCTGCCAGTTCCGCCACCCCGGCCTCCCGGACCAGCGGGCCCGGAGGGCGAGTATATGCGGCGGGGGGAAGGACATTTCTTCGGAACGGTACGCAAAGGCCATCCATTGGGGGAGGCGGCGTCGTACTAGCCTGGAGAAGGCGCCCTCCGGGAGCGGCTGCCTTCTAGCGCGCCCGGGCGCCGCAGGGGCGATGCGGCATTCACTCCCGGAGATGAAAGGAGGTGCGCGACCAGATCGATGGACCGGAAGGCCTATTGGTTTCCAATAGGCCGGAGGATGTGGTATCTAGGCGGAAGCCATGGGCCGAGCGCCCTTGGATTGGGCGGAGGCTCGGTCGATGCAGGGAGAGGAGGACGCATGAGGAAGAGCAAGTTGCTCGTGGGGATGTCGATGCTCGGCATCCTCATGCTGGTCGGCGCGGCCTGTGCCGACGATGATGGAGGACCGAGCGGCGACGGAGCGACGGACGGAGGGACGTCCGCCACCGCCGAGTGCGACGCGGACGAGTTCGGCTGCGTTGAGGTTGCCGAAGGAGACCCGATAGTCATCGGCACGCTCCTGGTGATCTCGGGCGCAAACGCCAGCCTTGGACAGGACAGCCAGAACGGCGCCCACATGGCCGCCGACTTCCTGGACGGGACTTTCGACGGTGCGAACGGGGACATCCTCGGCCACACCGTCGAGTTCAACGACCAGGACGACGGCTGCTCCGCGGAGGGCGGCCAGGCCGGTGCGGAGGCGCTGGCGGCAGACGACAGCGTTGTTGCCGTCATCGGCACGAGCTGCTCCAGTGCGGCGCTGGGCGTGGCTGACACCATCCTGAGCGACGCCGGCTACGTCCTGATCTCGCCGTCGAACACCGGGCCGGCGCTGACCGATCCGGCTCAGCACCAGGAGTTCTACCTGCGGACCGCACACAACGACAAGCTGCAGGGCGCGGCGGTAGCCGAGTTCGCGGCGACGGAGCTGGGCGCCCAGACGGCGGCGACGATCCACGACGGTAGTCCCTACGCCGACGGCCTCCAGCAGGTGTTCGCCGACTCCTTCTCGGCGGCCGGAGGCACCATCACGACGCAGGAGGCGGTCCAGGTCGGGGACACGGACTTCGGGCCGCTGCTCACCGACATCGCGGCGGACGCGCCGGACGTCCTGTACTTCCCGATCTTCGTCGCCGAAGGCGGGCTGATCACGGCGCAGGCGCGTCAGACGTCCGGCCTCGAGGACACAGTCCTGATCGGGTCGGACGGCATGTTCACCCCGGACTGGATCGAGGCGGCGGGCGTCGAGAACGCGAACGGGGTGTACATCTCCGGGCCGGACCTCACCTCGTTCACGGGCGACGTGAACTTCTACAACGACCAGTTCCTCCCCGCGTACGAGGAGCTCTTCGGGGAGGAGCCGCAGTCGGTGTTCCACGCGCACTCGTACGACGCGGCCAACATGCTCTTCGCGGCCATCGAGGAGGTGGCGATCGAGGACGGCGGGAGCCTGTTCATTCCCCGCACGGCGCTCAAGGACGCCCTGTTCGCAACCGAGGGCTTCGAGGGCATCACCGGCAGCCTCACGTGCGACGAGAACGGTGACTGCCAGCGCACGGCGACCATGGCCGTCGTAACGGTGGAGAACGGCGAGTTCACCGAGGCCGTCTTCACCAAGGAGCTGAGTCTCGACGAGACCGGCTAGGTTCGAGCCCTAGACGAAGCGCGTGCGGGTGGGCCCTCCGGGGCCCACCCGCACCACGATCCGGCGGCGGGGGGCATGACGGACGAGACCAAGCCAGGCCCACGGTCGACCCCTCGGAGGACGTCGCTCCTGCCCGACCGCTTTCCGGTCCGCCGAACGATCCTCATCCTGCTCAGCATCGCCATCGTTGTGGGCGTCACGCTCGGTACCGTGGCCACGCTTCGCGAGGGTAGGTTTACCGGCGCCGCCTGGCAGGGCTTCGTTATCAGCGGCATCGCGCGAGGCAGCGTCTACGCCCTGATCGCGCTCGGATACACCCTCGTCTACGGCATCCTGTTCATGATCAACTTCGCCCACGGCGAGGTCTTCATGTCCGGGGCGTACACCGCCTTCTTCGTGGCCGCCGCCCTCGCCGAGCACAACTTCCTGAACGCGAACCCGATCGTTTCGATCGTCCTCATCCTGCTCGTCTCCATGGTCACTTCGACCCTGGTGGCGCTCCTGCTGGAGCGCGTCGCCTACCGGCCGTTACGGGGCGCTCCACGGCTGGTTCCACTTATCACGGCGATCGGGGCGTCCCTGTTCCTGCAGTACACCTTCCGCGGCATGTACGGGGCTAGCTCGCGCGCGTACCCGCAGATCGAGGTCCTCACCGGTAACTGGAGGGTGCTCGGCGTAACCGTGGCACGCACCCAGGTCATCGTCATCGTCGGGGCCCTGATCCTCATGCTGGGGCTCTACGCCTTCATCGCGCGCACGAAGACAGGACGCTCGATGCGGGCCGTGGGCGAGGACAAGGAGATCGCCAGCCTCATGGGGATAAACGTGGACCGGACGATCGTCACCACGTTCGCGATCGGCGGCATGCTGGCCGGCGCGGCCGGCATCCTCTACATCTTCCTGTTCAACCAGGTGATCTTCACGATGGGATTCGTGCCCGGCATCAAGGCCTTCACGGCCGCCGTGCTGGGCGGCATCGGCAGCATCACCGGGGCCGCCCTCGGCGGGCTCCTCCTCGGGCTGCTCGAGGCGGTGGGCCCGGTCCTGTTCCTGAGTGGGGCGGGCGTGCCCTCTCCCAACCAGCTCCAGCCGGTCATCGCGTTCGGCATCCTCGTCCTGGTCCTGATCTTCCGCCCGGGCGGGATCCTCGGCTCCCCGGACGAGAAGAGGGCCTGAGATGCCGGGCGGCGTCCTTCACTTCCCGACACGCGCCCTGAAAGTAGGCCTCATCGGGGGAGCCGCGGCCCTCTACCTGGCGATCACGGGCGTGCTCGAGCGCTTCAACACCCGAGAGGTCATCACCGATCTGCTCGATCTCGGAGACATGCTCATCCTGTTGGTCATGCTCGGCGCTGGATACCTCGCCGCCGGGCGCCGGAAAGACGTATCCGACGCAGGCATCCCCGTCCTGATCCGTGGCTTCGTGGCCGGTGCGGCGACCGGTGCTGTCCTCGCCGCCTTCCTGCTGATCGCCAACGCGCTGGTGGACGCGGATGTCAACATTCGAGAGATCTTCATCAGCGTTACGCCGAGTCTCCTGAACGAGACCCTGTCGTTGGGACAGTCGACCGCGCTCGGAGCGCTGCTGCTGGTCGTCGCCGGAGGCGTGATCGGTGCGCTGGCGGCTTCCCTCCAGATCCTCTCGCCGGCGAACCGGCGACCCCTGATGATCGGCGCGCTCGTCATGTTGTTCGTCGGCCTGCTGGAGGGGCTCTTCTCCGAGATCCTCGACAACCTGCGGCTGGAGACGAGCTGGCTCTACAAGGGCGAGGGGCTCACGATCTCCGGGGCCGTCATCATCTTCCTCGTCGCCGGGGGGATCGCGCTCGCGTGGGCACGACTCAAGGGCCAGGTGAGAAAGAGCGTCGAGACGCTTCCGGCGCCGCAACGCAAACGGATGCGGACCGGCGCCCTCGTCTTGGTGATCCTGCTCCTCGCTATCCTCCCCCAGGTCGTCGGCCGGTTCAACAGCAACGTCCTGGGAACGGTGGGACTGTACGTGCTGCTGGGGCTGGGGCTGAACATCGTCGTGGGATACGCCGGGCTGCTGGACCTGGGCTATGTCGCCTTCTTCGCGGTCGGTGCGTACACGACCGGGGTCCTGACCTCTCCGGTGTCCTTC